>CAXUBD010000058.1:1691-2628 GCA_964249225.1 uncultured Verrucomicrobiota bacterium
CGCGCGAACGCGAAAATTCTTCACCCGAAGGCACGCAAATTATCATCGCCGGCGGGAAAATTTCTGAAGTCAAGGCCGCCGGCAGCGCGCCGGGCACGAGCATCGAGGTGCGGCAGCTTTTTTTCAACCTGCCCGCGCGCAGAAAATTTTTGCGCACGGAAGAAACCGAAGCCGCGCACATCCAGCATTATCTCACGCTCGCCGCGCTGGCGTTTCCCGAAGTTGCGTTCACGTTTGTCAAAGACGGCCGCAACGTCTGGCAATTGCCCGCCGTCAAATCCGGCGCAGCCACTTCCAGCCGAATCGAAGCCCTGCGCGAACGCTTCCGCGCGCTGCTCGGCGATGAAAAACTTTTGCCCGTGAATTTTTCCGCGCCGCTCGAAGGAAATTTTCAGCCCGAAGAAATTGAAATTTCATTCGAAAATGCGCTGCCGGAAAAATCGCAAATCATAAATCATAAATCGCAAATTCAAATCTGGGGTTTGATCGGTTCGCCCGGCGTCTCGCGTGCGACGCGCGACGGCCAGTTTGTTTTCGTCAACCGTCGTCCCGTGGAAAATCGCGGCGTCAACTACGCGCTCATCGAAGGCTACCACACATCGCTGATGAAAAGCCGTTATCCGGTTTGCTGTTTGTTTCTGGAAATCGATCCCGCCGCCGTGGACGTGAACATCCATCCCGCCAAGCGCGAAGTGAAATTTCACCGTGAGTTTGAAATCAGAAAATTCGTCGCGCAAGCCGTGAAGGAAACTTTGCTCGCGTTTCACTCCGAACCCGCAAAAGCAAATTTGGCCGCAGAGTCACCGGGCGCACAGAGACAGAAATTTCAAACAACAGAAATTTCTGCCCCAGCATTGCCGAATTTTCCCGAGAAATTAAAACCGTCGCCAATGTCTCCGCCGCAAAATTCTCCTGCCGCGCAAACGCCTTTGAAAAT
>CAXUBD010000058.1:2638-12293 GCA_964249225.1 uncultured Verrucomicrobiota bacterium
ACACCGCAATCCCAAATTGCAAATCCAAAATCGGGAAATTCAAAATCCGCGGTTACCTCGCCAACGCCCAACTCCCAACTCCCATCTTCTTCGGCGACGCCGCTGCTCAACGTCCCGCTCCGGCTCGTCGGCGTCGTCGGCAGACTGTATGTGCTGCTCGAATCCGACCGCGGACTCGTATTGCTCGACCAGCACGCGGCACACGAGCGGATTTTGTTTGAGCAAATGCTGACACGCCTGGAACAAAATAATTTCGCGCCGTCGCAAAAATTGTTGCTGCCGGAGACGATTGAATTGCCGCCGCGCGACGCCCAGTTTTTGCGCGAACAACTCGCCGCGCTGACCAGGCTCGGCGTCGGGTTGAGCGAATTTGGCGAGCGGACGTTTCTGCTCGACGCACTGCCCCCGTTTGTGAAGTCCGCCGACCCGCGCCGTTTTGTTTTGGATCTCGTGGACGAATTGCGCGCCGCCGGCCGCGAGGTGAATCTCGCGCGGCTCGGCGAACACACCGTGGCCAAGACCGTCTGCCGTCACGCCGTGAAGGCCAACGATCCGCTCGGCGGCGCGGAACTTGAAAATCTCATCGAGGATTTGCGCCGTTGCGCGATGCCTTACACCTGTCCGCATGGCCGCCCGACGCTGATTGAAATAAATTACCGCGAACTGGAGAAAAAATTTGGAAGGACGCAGTAAATCAAATCGTCCGTACTTTTCTCGGTTCGCGCTTTTTCAAATCTGTGATTTATTAACGGATGTCTTTGCTCGAAAATACCGAGCGCGGATTGTTCTGCGCGGCGGGAAATTTTTACATTGATCCGTGGCGCGCGGTGGATTTTGCGGTCGTCACCCACGCGCATTCCGATCATGCGCGCGCCGGTTCAAAAAATTATTTATGCGCGACACCCGGCAGGGAAATTTTGCAGGAACGTCTCGGCGCCGATGCAAAAATTGAAACGCTCGATTACGGAAACTCCATCACGCGCCACGGCGTGAAAATTTCGCTGCATCCCGCCGGTCACATTTTGGGTTCCGCGCAGGTGCGCGTGGAATTTCGCGGCGAAATCTGGGTCGTCAGCGGCGATTACAAAACGGAAGCGGAAAAAACTTGCGCGCCGTTTGAACCCATTCGGTGCCATACTTTTGTCACGGAATGCACGTTTGGCCTGCCGATTTATCGCTGGCGTCCGCAAACGGAAATTTTTTCACAAATCAATTCGTGGTGGCGGGAAAATCAAAAGCTTGAACGCATGAGCGTTATTTTTGCCTACTCGCTCGGCAAATCGCAGCGGCTGCTTTCAGGAATTGATTCTTCAATCGGCCCGATTTTTGTTCACGGTTCAGTCGCGAATTTATTGCCATATTACGCAAACGCCGGAATTGTATTACCGAACGTTTTGCGCGCGAACGCGGAAACAATCAGCGCCGCCAACGGAAAAGGTTTGGTCATCGCGCCGGCTTCGACCGACAGTTCGCCGTGGCTGCGAAAATTTGGCGCGATGTCAAAAGCGTTTGCGTCCGGCTGGATGCAGATTCGCGGCGCGCGCCGACGCCGCGCGCTGGATCGCGGATTTGTTTTGTCCGACCACGCGGATTGGAACGGCCTGCTCGAAACCATTCGCGCGACCGGCGCGGAACGCGTTTGGGCGACGCACGGTTATACGACGACACTTGTGAAATGGCTGCGTGAAAATGGCCGTGACGCGGAGTCGCTTACGACGCAATTTGAAGGCGAGTCGAGCGAAGAAAAAATTGAAGAAATGCCCGTCGTTGTTGAATGAAACGCTTCACGCAACTTTTCGGCGAACTTGACGAGACCAACCGCACAAACGAAAAAGTCGCCGCGCTGGAAAATTATTTTCGCGCCGCGCGTGCGCCGGACGCGGCGTGGGCGCTTTATTTTTTGTGCGGCCGGAAAATTCCGCGCGCCCTGACTTCCACCAGTTTGCGCAACTGGATTTCCGAGGAATCAAAATTCCCGGCGTGGCTCGTTGAAGAGTGTTACGACGCCGTTGGTGATCTGGCGGAAACCGCGGCGTTGCTGCTGCCAGAAAATAAATCCGCGCTCGATTTGCCGCTGAATGAATTTGTGCAAACCAGATTATTGCCGCTCGCGACTCTCCCGGACATCGCCAAAAAAAATCTTTTGTTGCAAACGTGGCGCGAGTTGAATTCCAAAGAGCGGCTCGTCTGGAATAAATTGATCACCGGTTCGTTTCGCGTCGGCGTCGCGCAAACTTTGGTCGTGCGTGCGCTGGCAAAAGTTGCGGGCATCGAGCCGCCGATCATGGCGCATCGCCTCGCGGGAAACTGGCAGGCGACGCCGGAAGATTTTCAACGGCTTTTGCAACCGGGCGAGAACGAAATCGAAGTGGCGCGGCCGTATCCATTTTTTCTCGCGTCGCCGCTGGAAGCAAAACCGGAATCGCTTGGCGAAATTTCGGACTGGCAATGCGAATGGAAATGGGACGGCATTCGCGCGCAATTGATTCGTCGGCAAAATGAAATTTTGATTTGGTCGCGCGGCGACGAAATGGTCACGGAAACTTTTCCGGAAATCGCCGAAATCGGAAACGCTTTGCCGGACGGCACAGTTTTGGACGGCGAAATTTTGGCATGGCGGAATGATTCGCCGCAGCCATTCGCAAAATTGCAGCGGCGTCTCGGCCGAAAAACTGCCGGCGAAAAGTTGCGGCGCGAATTCCCCGTGGTTTTTCTTGCCTACGATTTGCTGGAATTTAATGGCGAAGATTTGCGCAATCGGCCATTGCACGAACGTCGCGAAAAATTGGAAATAATTATTGCCGGCGCGCAAAAAAATTTCGTTCCGCAAAAAAATCTGACGAAAGAAATTTCGGAAACGCTGGATTTATTTCAGATTAACGAAACAAAGCCGATTGAAATTATACCGCTGCGTATTTCCGAATTGCTCGCGCCAAAAAATTGGGACGAACTGGAAATTTTGCAACGCGAATCGCGCGCGCGGCAGGTCGAAGGCATCATGCTCAAACGGCGCGATTCAGTTTATGGCGTCGGCCGGCAGCGCGGCAATTGGTGGAAATGGAAAATAAATCCGCTCGTGATGGACGCGGTTTTGATCGGCGCGCAACGCGGTCACGGCCGGCGCGCGAGTCTTTACACCGATTACACTTTTGGCGTTTGGTCGGCGGAAAAATTGGTGCCGGTCGCGAAAGCATATTCCGGTTTGACCGACGAAGAAATTTTGGTCGTGGACGAATTCGTGCGCAAAAACACTTTGGAAAAATTCGGGCCGATCCGTTTTGTGAAACCGGAACTTGTTTTTGAACTCGCGTTTGAAGCGGTGGCGGAATCGTCGCGGCACAAGGCGGGAATCGCCGTGCGTTTTCCGCGCATCAATCGCTGGCGACATGATAAAAAAATTGCGGATGCGGACACCTTGGAAAATGTGCGCGCGCTAATGAAAAACGGAGCGGCGCATGAATAAACTTTGGCCCGGCTGGTTCAAAAAAAATCGTTGGCGGCCATTTCCATTTCAGGAAGAAACGTGGTCGGCTTATCTCGCCGGCGAAAGTGGATTGGTGCACGCGCCAACCGGCCTCGGAAAAACTTACGCGGTTTGGGGCGGACCGGTTTTGGAATGGCTCGCCGAAAATCCCGAGCAAAAATTATGGCCAAAAAAAGCGGAACGGTTGCGCGTGCTGTGGATCACGCCGTTGCGCGCGCTGGCGAATGACACGGCGGAATCGCTGCGCGCGCCGATTGATGATTTGGGAATTCCTTGGACGGTTGATTTGCGCACGGGCGACACGTCCGCATCAGCGCGGCGGCGTCAGCTCGAAAGATTTTCCACCGCCTTGGTCACGACGCCGGAAAGTTTATCGCTGCAATTATCGCGCGCCGATACGCGTGAAAAATTTTCCGCGTTACGTTGCGTCGTGGTGGACGAATGGCATGAATTGCTCGGCACCAAACGCGGCGTGCAGACGGAACTTTGTCTCGCGCGGTTACGCAATTGGTTTCCGCAATTACGGATTTGGGGATTGTCCGCGACGCTCGGAAATTTGCCGCAGGCGTTGGAAGTTTTGCTTGGCGCACATTTTTCAAATGAAAAAGCAAAATTGATTTCCGCTCATGTCGAAAAAAAATTCGAGCTAAAAACATTTTTGCCCGCAAGCATGAATCGTTTTCCGTGGGCGGGTCACATCGGATTGACGCTTTTGCCAGACGTGATGGCGCAACTGGAAAAAGCCCGCACAACTTTGCTTTTCGCCAACACGCGATCTCAAGTTGAGATTTGGTTTCAAGCCTTGCGCGACGCGAAGCCCGAATGGAAAGAAGAAATCGCGCTGCATCACGGTTCGATTGACCGCAAGTTGCGCGAGGACGTGGAAAACCGTTTGCGCGCAGGCACCATCAAATGCGTCGTCTGCACTTCGAGCCTCGATCTTGGCGTGGATTTTTCGCCGGTCGAACAAATCATTCAAGTCGGCGGACCGAAAGGCGTTGCGCGATTATTGCAACGCGCCGGGCGCAGCGGTCATCAGCCGGGCGCGACAAGCAAAATTTTTTGCGTGCCGGCGAACGCGCTGGAGCTTTGCGAATTTGCCGCGGTGCGCGACGCGATTGCCGCCGGGCAAATGGAATCGCGCGAGCCGCTCGATGCGCCGCTGGATGTGCTGTCGCAACATCTCGTGACGCTCGCGCTCGGCAGCGGATTTTCCGAAACGGAAATGCGCGCGGAAATTCAAAGTTCGTTCGCGTATAAAAATTTGCGCGACGAAGACTGGCGCTGGGTTTTGGATTTTGTCACGCGCGGCGGCACGGCGTTGCGCGCGTATCCGCAATTTCAACGCGTCGAACAAAATGGGGAACATTATTCCGTGACGCAGCCGCTCATCGCGCGGTTTCATCGCATGAGCATCGGCACGATTACGAGCGACGCATCGCTGGCGATAAAATTTTTGCGCGGAAAATTTTTGGGGACGATTGAAGAATGGTTCATCTCGCGGCTGCGGCCGGGCGACGGATTTTCCTTTGCCGGGCAGCAATTGGAATTTATTCGTATTCGCGACATGACGGTTTATGTGAAGCGCTCAAAAAAATCTGCACGGCGCGTTCCGCAATGGCTCGGCGGCAAAATGCCGTTGTCCACGCAACTCGCGCGCGCCGTGCGCGAAAAACTGGCGGAGGCAAAACGCGGTGAATTTTTATCGCCGGAAATGCGCGCGCTCGAACCGGTTTTAAAAATTCAAAGCGAATGGTCATTGATTCCGAATCCCGACGAGTTGCTGATTGAGTGGACGCAATCGCGCGACGGTTTTCATTATTTTATTTATCCATTTGCCGGGCGGCTCGCGCACGAAGGCCTCGCGGCGTTGACGGCGCATCGCATCAGCAAACTCGCGCCGCGCTCGTTCACGCTGACGATGAACGATTATGGTTTCGCGTTGAACACGCCGACGGATTTGAATTTGCGCGAAGAAAATTGGAAACAAATTTTATCGCCGGAAAAATTGATTGATGATCTGCTCGACTGTTTGAATTCAACGGAATTGGCGCGGCGGCAATTTCGCGAGATTGCGCGCATCGCGGGTTTGATTTTTCAAGGTTATCCCGGCGCTCCGAAATCCATGCGGCAATTGCAGGCGTCGAGCAGCTTGTTTTACGAAGTGTTTGCGAAATACGATCCGGAAAATAAATTGCTCGCGCAGGCGCGGCGCGAAGTCATCGAGCGACAGTTGGAAGTGCGGCGATTGCAACGCGCGCTGGAAGACACGCAAACGATGAAACTTATTTTGAAACGCACGGAACGCTTGACACCATTGGCGTTTCCGCTGTGGGCAATGTGGGTGCAGGCGCAGGTCAGCACGGAACAATGGACGGATCGCGTGAAGCGGATGGTCGAGCAATTGGAAATGGCGGCGGATAAAAAATGAAAGACGGCGTGCTGGAAATTGTTTGGGCGGAGGAAAAATTGACGCTCTTGCCGGAGCGCGCGTTGTGGTGGGCGCGCGGAAAAACGATGTTCATCGCCGATCCGCATTTCGGCAAGGCGTCGGCGTTTCGGTTTGCAGGAATCGCCGTGCCGGAAACTTCGCAGGACGATGATTTGGACCGGCTGGAAAAAATTCTGCGGCGGTATGAAGCAAAAAAATTAATCGTGCTGGGCGATTTTTTTCACGCAAAAACCGGGCGCAGCGACGCTACTTTGAACGCGCTGAAAAACTGGCGCGAACGACATGTCGGACTGGAAATTATTTTGGTCATCGGCAATCACGACAAGCACGCGGGCTGTCCGCCGGACGAATGGAAAATTGAATGCGTCCAAGAGCCGTGGGCGCTGCCGCCATTTTTTTGTTTTCACAAACCGCCGGAAAAATTGCAAAAAGATTTTGCGCTGGCGGGTCATGTGCATCCCGCGTTTTCACTGTATGAACGCAGCGGCATCAGCGCGATGGGCGTTTGTTTTTATTTTAGAGCGCGCACGGCGATTTTGCCGGCATTTGGAAATTTCACCGGCACGCACGCGATTCAACCGGCGCGCGGCGAAAAAGTTTTTATCGTTGCCCCCGGCCACATTGTGGACGCGACGAGGGCGATAAAATAAGAGTTCCGTCCTTCGCGGGAAATTTTCTTCGTGTTCATCGGCTTCATTTCTGGTTAAATTTCCACGCCCATGAACGAATGGAACATTCAGTCCCGCGCCCACGCTTGCGAAGCCTGCGGCAAAAATTTTGCCGACCACGAAATTTTTCACACGCTGCTCTTCGACGAACGCGCGGAAGATTTGCGACGCTCGGACATCTGCGAGGCGTGCTGGCAGAACCAGTTCAGCGACGGCGCGCGCGAACGCAAGGGTTTCATCTCGCACTGGCAGGGGATTTACGAGGCGCCCACGCCGCAGGTGGACGCGATCCAGAAAGACACGGCGGAAACGGTGTTGCGCAAATTGATCGGGCAAAATGATCCGCGCCACGCCGCCGCCGGTTACATCCTCGCCGTGATGCTCGAACGCAAACGCATCCTCAAGGTGAAGGAACAGATCGTCCGCGACGGCCAGCGCGTGTTCATCTACGAGCAGCCGAAGACCGGCGACATCTTCACCATCGCCGACCCGAACCTGCGCCTAGATCAACTCGAAGAAGTCCAGCGCGACGTGGCGATGCTGCTGGAACAGGGAGTGAATCCGGTTGCTGCGCAAAGTGAAAATGTGTTGGAAGTGATCGCGCAAACCGCCGAAATTCCAGCGGAAAATTCATGATTTCTGCCGCAGAATCACAGAGGCGCAGAGAAATAAAATTGAATTTAACTCGGTGTCTCTGTGCCTCTGTGGCAAAAAATTCGCGATGTCATTGACCGCACTTCAAAATCGTCTCGCATATAATTTTCGCGACGAAAATCTTTTGCGTCTCGCGCTCACGCATCCGTCCGTCGCGCACGAAAGCGGCGTGGCGAGCGAACACAATCAGCGGCTGGAATTTCTCGGCGACGCCGTGCTGCAACTCGTCCTCACGCAAAAACTCTACGAAAAATTTCCCGCGTTCGATGAAGGCGCGCTGACGAAAGCGCGCGCCAAACTGGTCAATCGCAGCACACTGGCCGAACACGCCCGCGCGCTCGACCTCGGCGCGCATCTGATTTTGAGCCGTGGCGAAGAAACGAGCGGCGGACGCGAACGCGCGTCGGCCTTGGCCGACACGTTTGAATCGCTGCTCGGCGCGATTTTTTTGGACGGCGGCTTTGACGCCGCGCGAGAATTTATTCTGCGCGAGTTCGCCGCCGATTTCAGCACGCTGGCCGAATCGTCCGGCATCGAAAATCCGAAGGGCGAATTGCAGGAACTATTGCAGTCGCGCTCGCCAAACGCGCCAGAATATCAAACCGTTTCCGCCACCGGGCCGGATCACGACCGCGTGTTTGAATGCATCGTGCAGCACGAAGGCGTCGAGCTGGCGCGCGGGCGCGGCAAAAGTAAAAAAGCCGCCGAGAGCGAGGCGGCTCTGGCGGCGTTGAAAAAATTGCGGGAAGAATCGGAAGCAAAAAGCTGAAGTGGTTTCGCCGGGTCAAACCAGATTCAACCCGGCGGCCATGCCATGTGGCGTCCGCCGAGAATGTGGACGTGCAGGTGCGGCACGGTTTCGCCGCCGTCCGCACCGTTGTTGATGACGAGCCGGTAACCGGTTTTTTTCAAGCCCACTTTGGCCGCGACTTCGGCGGCTTTGAGCAGCAGATGGCTCAATACTTTTTCGTCTTCCGCTTTGGCCTCAGCGATGCGCGGGATCATTTTTTTTGGAAAAATCAAAAGGTGCGTCGGCGCCTGCGGATTGATGTCGCGGATGGCGAGAACCAGATCGTCTTCAAAAACAATCGCCGCCGGATTTTCGCGTGAGATGATTTTTTCAAAAAGGGTTTTGCTCATATCGTTATTTCGGCGGGACGAACTCCGCGAGTCCCAAACCAAATCAAGAGGGGAACTCGCGGAACTCATCCCTCTGATAAATCCTTTATTCCACGACGAGCGCGCAGTCGTTTTGATTTGGTTCAGCGGTCAGACAGCCGCGCAAATATTCGACGATCTGTTCCTGCATTTTTTCGCAACGGGCGCTCCAGCGGCGCGCGCCGGCGAGTCGCTTGGCGCAGCCGCGCAGGCCGCGAAAACGCAGGACGCGCGGCGAATGGCGGAGTTGCGTCCGCAATTCGTCGCGCAATTTTGGAAAAAAGAACAGTTCGAGGTTGTCGGCGGATTCGCGCGCGAGCAGGCCGAGGTCGGCTTCGAGAATTTGCTTGGTCAGCGGTGCCGGTTCGTCGGCGTAGAGGGTAAGGCCGAGATTGCGCAGGACTTTTTCGAGCGCGAAAGCGAATTCGCCGACGGTGACGGTTTCGCGCGCAAGTTCGCTTTTGAAATAATGGAAGACGGACGCGGCGGCGTGGCGCAGCATTTCGGGATCGAGCAGGCCCTCGGAATTGCCGGCGATCTCGATGGTGATCATTTCAGCGGAGCAGGGAATGCTTTCGCCGTTGGTGAGTTGGAAGAGCAGGTGGTCGGATTGCAACGCGATCATTTGGCGGCCTCCAGTTTTTTGACTTCGTGGACAAAGTCGGTGGCTTCCTGAAACCGGCGATAGACGCTCGCGAAACGGACGTAGGCGACCTCGTCAATTTCGCGCAGGCCGTCCATGACCATCTTGCCGATGAATTCGCCGGGGACTTCGCTTTCAAATTTTTCCGTCACGACGGCGACGATGTGGTCCACCAAGTCGTCTATCGCCTTCGGGCTGATGGGACGTTTCTGGCAGGCTTTTTTGATTCCGCCAAAAAGTTTTTCGCGGGAAAATTCTTCGCGCCGTCCGTCGCGCTTGAGCACCATCAAGCCTTCGTGCTCCAGTTCTTCGTAGGTGGTGAAGCGATGATTGCAGCCGGTGCATTCGCGGCGGCGGCGGATGGTCGCCCCTTCGCGCGAGGCGCGCGAATCAATGACTTTATCTTCCTGACAACCGCATTTGGGACAACGCATAAGGCCACACACATCTAATTGTGGTCACGCATTTGTAACATACTGGATTTTGTGGTGTCAAGGAGCGGTTAATCACAATCGGTAGGGCAAAGCTGCCGCTTTGCCGAATTTAATTCTCGTGAAGATTTGGACGGCGCGGCAGCACCGCCCTACCATTTGGTA
>CAXUBD010000059.1:0-12275 GCA_964249225.1 uncultured Verrucomicrobiota bacterium
CGACATGTTGGCCATCATGCCGTGCGGCTTCATGTGCGTGACCTTGGCGCCGTGCAGCGCCGCGATCGCCTGCAGCGCGCCGATCTGGTAGGCGATGTTGGCCTCGAGTTCCTTGATCGTGAGGTTGATCACGCGCCGGCCGAAGCCCTGCAGGTCGGCAAAACCGGGATGAAGACCGCTGTCTCGCTGGAACATCAAGGCCTGCCCGCGCTCAACGAACTGGCCTCATTGCAGGAAAACCTGGCGCTCTACCGGCTCGAATCCTACGAGTATCTCTTCGCGCAAGAAGCGGAAAAAGCCGGCGACGCGAAGGCGGCGGACGACATCGCGCTTCAAATGCGCGCGGAGTTGAAAAATATCCAGACGCTTTTTCCGGAAGGCGAGGGCCGGCAATTCGCCGCCAATCTGGAAAATGCCTTTGATGATCTGGCCGGCCAGTTCCAAAAAGTGCGGGGCCTGGTGAATTCGGATTTTCCCGCCGCCATGAAGTCAATGGACCAGGACATTCCGTCCCGCACCCAACGGGTGGATGCCGCCGCCGCCGCCCTGAAGAAATTTGGCTATCAATTTTCCGACGGTCAGGTCAATGCCACCTTTGCAAGCTTTGGCTGGATCAAAACCACCGCTGTCATGTTCGGCGCGGCGGGCAGCTTTGTGGTCTTTTGCGCGATCGTGTTCGTGCTGCTGGCCGCGCGCCGCAACCGCACGCAGTTGTTGCAGACCATGTCTCGGCTGGACAAACGAACGGCTGAACTTGCGGAGTCGCAATCACTTTATCATTCGCTGGTGGATCAGATGCCGGCGGGCGGTTTTCGCAAGGACGCGGCCGGCCGGTTTGTTTTTGTGAATTCCTGGTATTGCCGGATCAAAGGCATGAAGCCGAATCAAATCCTTGGCAAATCGCCCCGGGAACTTGCCAGCGGCGAATTTGTGAAACATCCGGAGGCGGCAAAAGAAATCCAACTGGCCATCCAAGGCGCAAGCCACCACGAATTGATCATGGAAAACGGCAAGCGGATCGAAGTGGAGGAACTTTATCCCGGCGCGGATGGCGAAATGCAGCACTGGCACGTGGTGAAATCGCCGGTGTTCGGCCCGGATGGAAAAATCATCGGCACGCAGGGGATATTTTTTGACGTCACCGAACGCGTCAAAGCGGATGCCGCGCTCGCGCATGAACGCAATCTATTGCGGGCGCTGCTGGACAACTCGCCGGATTCGATTTATTTCAAAGATACCCAGTCCCGTTTTTTGAAAGTCAGCGCGTCCCAAGGCCGGCTCTTCGGGGTGACGAGCGTGGAGGAACTCGTGGGCAAGAGCGATTTTGATTTCTTCGCGGAAAAACACGCGCGGCCGGCCTATGAGGACGAACAGGAAATCATCCGCACGGGCCGCCCGTTGATCGGCAAGGTGGAAAAAGAAATTTTGAAAGACGGGCAGGAATCCTGGGCGCTCACCAACAAAATGCCGTTGCGCGATAAAGACGGCCAGATCATCGGCACGTTCGGCATCTCCAAAGACATCACGGCCATCAAAGAGGCGGAAGGCAAACTGGAACAGATGAACAAACAATTGCTGGCAACCTCGCGGCAGGCCGGCATGGCGGAGATCGCCACCAATGTTCTGCATAACGTCGGCAACGTGCTCAACAGCGTGAACGTCTCGGCCAGCCTGGTCGTGGACAGCGTGAAAAAATCCAAGGCCGCCAACCTCGTCAAAGTCGTGACGATGCTGCGGGCACATGAACACGATTTGGGAACGTTTATCACCAGTGATGCCAAGGGCAAACAGTTGCCGGTTTATTTGTCGCAGCTCGCGGATCGCTTGCTGGCCGACCAAAAAACGACCGTCAAGGAATTAAATTTGCTGCTCCGGAACATCGAACACATCAAGGAGATTGTGACCATGCAGCAAACTTACGCGCGGGTTTCCGGCATCAAGGAAATCATCAGTCTCCAAGAACTGATCGAAGACAGCCTGCGCATGAATGCCGGCGCGCTGGAGCGCCACGGCGTGCAAGTCATCCGTGAATTTGAGGAGGGGCCGCTGCTCAATCTTGACAAGCATAAAGTCCTGCAAGTGCTCGTCAACCTGATCCGCAATGCCAAGCACGCCTGCCAGGATTCGGACCGCGCGGACAAACGGCTGACGATGCGCCTGACCAACGGTGCCGGCCGAATCAAAATATCCGTGATGGACAACGGCGTCGGCATCTCGCCGGAAAATTTGCTCCGCATTTTCAACCACGGTTTTACCACGCGCAAGGATGGCCATGGTTTCGGCCTGCACAGCGGCGCGCTCGCGGCGCAGGAAATGGGCGGTTCCCTGACCGTTCGCAGCGACGGGCCGGGCCAAGGCGCGACCTTCACACTCGAACTGCCTTGCGATCCGAACAAAGACTCAAATGAATAATTTGCCGCCTGAAAAAAACCGTCGGATCCTGGTCATTGATGACAATCGGGCGATCCACGATGATTTCCGGAAAATTCTCTGTCCCGATACAATTGTAGCCGCCGCGTTGGATGTGACCGAGACGGAATTATTCGGCAAGCCGGCGAATGCGGTTGCGAAAATCCATTACGAGATTGATTCGGCTTATCAGGGACAAGAAGGGGTTTCGCTCGTCCAAAAGGCGTTGGAAACCGGGCGGCCTTACGCGATGGCGTTTGTGGATATCCGCATGCCGCCGGGCATGGATGGCGTGGAAACCACCCAGAAAATTTGGGTGCTTGATCCCGATCTTCAAATCGTCCTTTGCACCGCCTACTCCGATTATTCGTGGGATGAGATGTCTGAAAAAATCGGCGATTCCGACGGGCTGGTCATTCTCAAAAAACCTTTTGACACGGTGGAAGCGCTCCAACTGGCGCACGCGCTCACCGAAAAATGGTGGCTTCATCAGCAATCCAGAAAAAAAATGGGCGAACTGGAAAGCATGGTCGCCGAACGCACTGCCGCCCTCGCAACAACCAACGAAGCCTTGCAGATCGAAAACATGGAGCGGAAAAAAACGGAAGAAGTGTTGCGCGAAAGCGAGGAACGTTTTTCCGGCGCCTTCGAATATGCGCCCATCGGCGTGGCCCTGGTTTTGCCGGACGGTCGCTGGTTCCAAGTCAACCGGGTGCTTTGTGAGTTGCTGGGTTATTCCGAAGCGGAATTGCTCACCCGCACTTTTCAGGACATCACCCACCCTGAGGATTTGCAAGCCGATCTTGAAAATGTGCGCCAGCTGCTCGCCGGAGAAATCCGCTCCTATCAGATGGAGAAACGCTATGTCCACGCACGCGGACATTTCATCACGGTCTTGTTGAACGTTTCGCTCATCCGCGACCGCCATGGCCAGCCGCGTTACTTTATCTCCCAGATTCAAGACATCACGGAACGCAAACGGGCCGAGGAGTTGTTGCAGGAAAGTCAGCAACGGCTCGCGCTGGCGAAAGAATCAGCGCACTTCGGAATCTGGGATTGGAACGTGGCGCCCAACAAGATGGTTTGGGATGCGAGAATGTATGAACTTTATGGCATTCGCGAGGAGGCGTTCAGCGGCGCGGTGGATGCCTGGCAAAAAAGTCTTCACCCGGAAGATCGGGCGCGGGGCGACTACGCCGTTCACGCTGCGCTTGATGGGATCAAAGATTTCCACATGGAATTTCGGGTCGTCTGGCCCAATGGCGAAATACGTTACCTGGAAGGTCAGGCCATCGTGCAGCGAGCGGGCGACGGCTCACCGACCCGCATGATCGGTGTTAATTGGGACATCACCGAGCGCAAAAAACTCGAAGCCCAATTGATTCAATCCCAGAAAATGGAAACGGTCGGCAAACTCGCCGGCGGCATCGCGCACGAGTTCAACAGCATTCTGACCGCGATCATCGGCCAGAGTGAATTGCTGCTCAACGATCTTCCCGCCGGCAGTCCGCTGGTCGCGAGCGCGACCGAAATCAGCCGCGCCGCCGGGCGAGCGGCCACGCTGACCCGGCAACTTCTCGCGTATGGCCGCAAGCAATTTCTCCAGCCGGAAATCCTCGACCTCAACCGCGTCCTCGCGAGCATGGCCGGTGTCTTTCAGCATCTCATGGGCACCGATGTGAATACGCAGATCAATCCCGCCACCGGCCTGCACGCGGTGAAGGCGGACGCCGGCCAAATCGAGCAGGTCATCATGAATATGGTCATCAACGCGCGCGACGCGATGCCCAACGGCGGCAAACTCACCCTCGAAACCGCCAACATCACATTCGACCGGGACAGCGTGGGCCGTTATGCCGAATTGAAACCGGGCGAATACGTGATGCTCGCCGTCACCGATACCGGCACCGGGATGAGCGAGGCGATCAAGGCGCGTTTGTTCGAGCCGTTTTTTTCCACCAAAGGCGTCGGGCAGGGGACGGGTTTGGGCTTGTCCACCTGTTACGGCATCATCAAGCAAAGCGGCGGACACATCAGCGTCTATAGTGAAGTAGGACGCGGCACGACTTTCAAAATTTATCTGCCGCAAATTGAAACGTCGGCGAAAATCCCGGTCCAACGCCTTGACGCGCCGGATTTGCCGCACGGGACGGAAACGATTTTGCTGGTCGAAGACGATCCTGCTTTGCGTGAGATGGCGGCGACCTTGTTGCGGCGGCTGGGCTACACCGTTTTTGGGGCGGCCAACGGCGTCGAAGCCTTGAGCGTGCAACACGAACACGGCACCGGCCACATTGACCTGCTGTTCACCGATGTCGTCATGCCGCACATGAGCGGCCGGGAGCTGGCCGACCGCGTGCGGGCGTTGTATCCGGACACGAAAATTCTTTTCACCTCCGCCTACACCGAAAATGCCATCGTCCAGCAGGGCGTTTTCAACAAAGGGGTGGCCCTGCTGCAAAAACCCTTCACGCCCTCGGCCCTCGCGCACAAATTGCGCGAAGCGCTGGATCAGCCGCTCGCGCCGGAACCGGATTCCGCGCAGAAAACATTTGGCTTCACGAATCCGTCCGGGCCGGAGGCCGCGCCCGGGAATAAATCATGACCCGGCAAATGCAACATCGCAATCTGACGACGTTCACGCGCCTGGTGCTGCTGATCGCGCTTTATTTCGTCGGCGGACTGGTCGGCAAAGAGACGACGTTTCTTTCCGGCAGCGTGGCGCTGGTCTGGCCGCCGGCGGGCATCGCGCTCGCCGCGATTTTGCTTTTTGGTTATCGGTTCTGGCCGGGCGTGGCGCTGGGCGCGGTTCTATTTTCGTTCATGAATGGAATGCCGTTCGGATTTTTCACGCTTGGAACGGCCGTGGGCAACACCATGGGCGCCGTCGTCTGCGCCTACCTGCTCAAAAAATTTATTTCCTTTGACAATGCGATGGAGCGCACGCGCGACGTGACCGGCTACATCGGGCTGGCCTGCTTTCTCGGCACAACGGTCAATGCCGCGTTCAACGTCGTCAGCCTTGCCTACAGCGGCGCGGTGAAATGGGACGATCTGTTTCCCACGACGCTTGTCTGGTGGGTGCCGAACGCGCTCGCGGGTTTGGTCGTCGCGCCGTTCATCATCACTTGGGCGACGCCTTCCGCCATTCGCTGGAATGGGAAGTTGATTGCCGAGGCAATCCTCTGCGGCGCGGGTTTGGTCGGCGGCACTTTGATTTCTTTCAATTCGTGGTTCGTCTATGGCATCCAAAATTATCCGCTCGCGTATCTGCCGTTTCCATTTCTCGTCTGGGGCGCGTTGCGATTTGGGCAACGCGGCGCGACGGCGGGGACGTTGCTCGTGTCGGCGCTGGCGATTTATTCGCTCGTGCGCGGCACCGGGCCGTTCGTGACGATTTCCGAGAAAGACAGCCTGATGCTGATCGGCAGCTACATCGGAATTTTGGCGGTGACAAATATGCTGCTCGCCGCCGCCGCCGCCGAGCGCCGCGCCGCCGAGCGTGCCGTTTCCGAAAGTGAAAAACGTTTTCGCGCGGTCGTCGAAGACCAGACGGATTTGATTTGTAGATTCAAGCCGGATGGTTTGCTGACGTTTGTGAACGAAGCGTTCTGCCGCTTCCACGGCAAACGCAGCGACGAACTGCTCGGCACGAATTTTTTCCAGACGCTGTCCGAAGAAGACGCCGCCGTGCCGTTGAGTTACATCAATTCCTTGCCGCCGGACGAGCCGGTCGTTTCGTTCGATCATCGGCTGCATTCGCCGGACGACCAAATTGTCTGGCATCAATATCGCGTGCGCCGGCTGTTCGAGAAAAAAGGCGACACGCGGGAATTTCAGGCCGTGATCCAGGACGTGACGCAACGCAAACAATCCGAGCAGGCTCTGCGCGCGAGCGAGGAAAAATACCGCTCGCTGGTGGATCACATCCCGGACGTGGTCTGGACTGCCGATTCCAATCGCGATCTGACTTACATCAGCGGCAACGTCGTCAAAGTTTTGGGCTACCACGCCGACGAACTGCTCGGCGGCCAATCATGGCTGAACCGCATTCATCCCGAAGACACGGAACGCGTGGAACAGGCGTATCAAAAACTTTTTTCCAACGGCGAACAGTTCGACGTGGAATACCGGAGTTGCCGCAAAGACGGCGAATGGATCTGGCTGCACAGCCGCGCGCTCGCCACGCGTCCGCGCGCGGGCGTCATGTGCGCCGACGGCATTTTCAAGGACATCACGCAACGCCGCCAGTCCGAGGCCGCCATCCAGCAGACCAAGGACGCCGCCGAGGCCGCGAACCTCGCCAAGAGCCAGTTCCTCGCCAACATGAGCCACGAATTGCGCACGCCGCTCAACGCCATCATCGGCTTCTCGGAAATTCTCGCGGACAAAACGTTTGGCGAATTGAACGACCGGCAATTGAAATACAGCCACAACATTCTCAACAGCGGACGCCATCTGCTGCAGCTCATCAATGACATTCTCGATCTGGCGAAAGTCGAGGCCGGTCGCGTCGAACTCATGCGCAATGATTTCAGTGTCGCAAAAGCGCTGGCGGAAGTGCAGACGATTGTCAAAACGCTCGCCAACAAAAAACACATCCAGCTTGAATCGAAAGTGGCGGAAGGTTTGCCGGAGCTGTTCGCGGACGAGGCGAAGTTCAAGCAGGTCATGTATAATCTGTTGAGCAACGCGATCAAGTTCACGCCCGACGGCGGAAAAGTTTTTGTCACCGCTGCGATTCAAAATGGAAACGCCGGCGATTCGTTTCTGCAAATCGCCGTGACTGACACGGGCATCGGCATCAAAGCGGATGATCAAGAGCGCGTGTTCAAAGAGTTCGAGCAGGTGGATTCCTCTTACGGCCGCCAGCAGCAAGGCACCGGCTTGGGACTGGCCCTGACGAAACGGCTCGTCGAAATGCACGGCGGAAAAATCCGCGTCGAAAGCGCCGGCGTCGAAGGCAAAGGCAGCACGTTCACTTTTTCAATTCCATTGCCCAAAACGGAAACCGAGCCGACGCAATTGACGGACCAGCCCGATGCGCGCGACGCCACGATTCGCCCGCTGGTTTTGGTCGTGACGAATGACGACGCGCATCAGCAACTCGTCGGCAAATATCTGGCGAACGCCGGTTACGACGTGACGATGGTTTCCGAAACGGCGGCGATGGTTGCCGCATTGAAAGACCGGCGGCCTTATGCCGTGGCGATTGACCGGAAAATGGATGGCGCGGGCCAGTCGGCGGAACAAACCAAATCTGATTTTTCGGACACGCTCATCCGGCACAAATGCCACTTGCGCATTCCCGCCGGAATTCCACAGGTGATTTTTTCAGACGACGGCAACGGACATTTGACGTTCAGTTTATTGAGCAAGGACGGCGCGGTTCCCACACGCTTGAATTCGCGCCTGGCCGACGCCATCCGCCAATCGGATAAAACCATCGGCAAGGAACTTAAAACGATTTTGATCATTGATGACGAGCCGTCCATTTTGGAATTGCTGACGAAAACTCTGCTGCAAAAAGGTTTTCGCGTTTTGCGCGCTTCCGAGGGACGGACCGGCGTGGGGTTCGCCACGAATTATCTGCCGGAAGTCATCATTCTCGATTTCAACATGCCCGAGTTCAGCGGCACCCAAGTCGTCGAACAACTTCGCGCGCACCCGCGCACGAAAAACATTCCCATCCTCATCAACACGGGCACCGTGCTGAACGAGGAAGAACGCCAGCGGCTCGCCGGCCATGTGCAGTCCATCACTTCCAAAACCGAGCGGGACGGCCTGCTCACCGAACTGGAACGGCTCGCGTTGAGCGATGAAACCATCACGGCCGGAGCGAATTTATGACCGGCAAAAAAATTCTCATCATCGAGGACAATTTGTTGAACCTTGAACTCGCCACCGATTTGCTGGAGGCCAACGGCTTCGCCGTTGCTTCCGCGCCGACGGCGGAAGAAGGCTTGCGGCTGGCGCGCGAATTGTTGCCGGACTTGGTGCTCATGGATTTTAGTTTGCCCGGCATGGACGGTTTGACCGCGACCAAAAATCTCAAAGCCGATCCCGCGACGCATCATCTCGCCGTCGTCGGTCTCACGGCCAACGCCATGAAAGGCGACGCGGAAATGGCGCTGGCCGCCGGTTGCGACGGCTACCTGACCAAGCCGATTGACACGCGAACCTTCATCGCCGCCGTGAATCAATTCATCGCGGCCGCAAAATTGCGGCAAAAAAACAACCAGAAAAATTATGCAAAGTGAAATCAAAAACCTCAATCCGACGGCCAGCGGGGAAAAACCTTCGCTCGGCTACGTTTTGATTGTTGATGACGAAGAACAAAACCGCAGCCTCTTGCACGACCCGCTGGAAGCGCGCGGCTACGAAATCGCCGAGGCCGAAAACGGCATGATCGCCCTGGAAAAAATCGCCGCACGTTTGCCCGATGTGATTTTGCTCGACGTGATGATGCCGCAAATGGACGGCTTCGAGGTTTGCCGCCGGTTGAAGACCGATTCCAAAACCGCGCACATTCCCATTATCATGGTTACCGCGCTTTCCGAACGCAAGGAACCCATGAAGGGTATCGCCGTCCGCGCGAACGATTTTATGCACAAGCCGGTGGATATTCAGGATGTGACTTTGCGCGTCGGCAACGCCGTCTACACCAAACAACTCCATGACCAATTGGAAGTCGAGCAGGAAAAATCCGAGCAATTGCTGCTGAACATTTTGCCCAAGCCCATCGCCGAGCGGATGAAAAAAGGCGAGACGAACATCGCCGACAGCTATCCCGATGTCACCGTGCTGCTGGCGGACCTGGTCGGCTTCACCACGTTGTCCGCGCACATCGGGCCGGAACAGATCGTGCAATTGTTGAACGAGATTTTTTCCGCGTTTGATCTGCTCACGGAAAAGCACGGCCTGGAAAAAATCAAGACCATCGGCGACGCATACATGGCGGCCGGCGGCATCTCTTTTTCGCGGACCGATCACGCCGAAGCCAGCGCCGAACTCGCGCTCGAGATGCAGACGGAGATCGCGCGGCTTAATCACGAGTATGACACCTCCGTCCGTTTGCGGATCGGCATCTGCACCGGCCCCGTTGTCGCGGGCGTGATCGGGCGCAAACGGTTCGCCTACGATCTTTGGGGCGAAACCGTCAACACCGCCTGCCGATTGAAAGCAACTGGCGAAACTGGAAAAATCCAGATAGCCGAATAAACACACGATCGCTTGAATGATAAATATCAGTTCGCACCGAAACACGCCATTGACGTGAAGGGACACAATCAAATGTCCGCCTACTGGCTCGGGAAACGCGTGACGCGAACGGCGACTCTGGCATGATGAGGCTCGTGGCGGGAAAAAAGTTTTCTTCCGGACTGTGGCAGACGGCACCGTCAACTTGAATCACCGGTAGGGTTTCACCCCATAGCGGAGTTTTCGGGCATTGGTTAGCGTGCGGCAGTTAAAAACCAAATCACAACCAAAGAAAGAAATAAAATGAAAGCCATGTTCCCCTTAACGCTCGCCGCCGTCGTGAGTATGGTGCTTATCACCAGCTCGCCATTGCGCGCGGCCGACACGGACAGCCGCATCGAATCGTCCGCCAAGAAATCCTATACGTTCAAAACTTACCTCAAGGACGATTCCATTAAAACGGTGTCCAGGAACGGAGTCGTCACGCTGACCGGCACGGTCGCCGATGCTTCCCACAAATCCATGGCCGAAAACACCGTGGCCAGCCTGCCTGGAGTCGTCAGCGTGAACAATCAACTCCTCGTCAGCGGCGAATCGCCAGCGGAACATTCGGACGCCTGGATCACCACCAAAGTGAAAACCGCGCTGCTGTTCCATCGCAATGTGAGCGCCACCGGCACCACCGTTTACACGAAAGACGGCGTCGTGACATTGCAAGGTGAAGCCGGCAGCCTGGCGCAAAAAGAACTCACCACGGAATACGCCAAGGACATTGACAACGTGAAATCGGTCAACAACGAGATGACAATCGCCAAGATGCCGGCGGCGCCGGACGCCACGATGGGCGACAAGATTGACGACGCCTCCATCACGGCGGAAGTCAAATCGTCATTGCTGTCGCATCGTTCGACCAGCGCCCTGCACACCACGGTTTCAACGAAAGATGGCGTCGTCACCGTGAGCGGCATCGCCAAAAACGACGCGGAAAAAAGCCTTGTCACCAAGCTTGCCACCGACATTGATGGCGTGAACAGCGTGATCAACAACATGACCATCCTCGTGCCGATGGCGGCGAATTAAACCTTCGATTCATTGCCGGCTGGAGCAAGGACCCAGCCGGCAACCAAAAATAAAATTTGCACCACCCGGGACAAAACCACAAAAAAATTGGACCGACGGCGTCTGGCGGATACTTTTCCCCGAGTATTCGCCAGGCTTTTAATTTTTGTTGTTGAGGTCGCGGCCCGGATGGAGAAGACTCGGAAAGTTGTTGTGGAAACGCGCGGCCGGCCGGATCAACTGAATCCGACGTTACGCGAACGGACGAGGAGTTTCGCCGCCGGTCATCAGTTGAGACGGGAACGATCCGTGGTCACGCGGCGGATGTAATTGCGGTCTCGGCCACGTTCCAATCCACAGCTTCGGGAAATAAGATCATGAAAAAGACATCTTCACCGCAACGACGTAAGGAAAAAGCGGCCCACGCGGTTTCAAAAAAAATAAAGCCGCCGCCAAAATCACCATCGTCGGCGCCACACGTCTGGTTTCCCATCATCGGCATCGGCGCTTCCGCCGGCGGACTCGAAGCGTTGCAACATTTCCTGACTCATGTGCCGCAGCACAGCGGCATGGCGTTTGTCATCGTCCAGCATCTCGACCCGACGCGTAAAGGCATCATGCCCGAATTGCTGCAACGCGTGACCGGCATGAAAGTGATTCAGGTTAAAGACCGCACGTTCGTCCAGCCGGACTGCGTTTATGTGATTCCCCCGAACAAGGACATGTCCATTTTGCACGGCGTTTTGCATCTGCTCGAACCGGCGTCGCCGCGCGGCCTGCGTCTGCCGATTGATTTTTTCCTCCGCTCGCTCGCGCAGGACCAGCAGGAGCACAGCATCGGCGTGATCCTTTCGGGCATGGGTTCCGACGGCACGCTGGGCTTGCGCGCCATCAAGGAAAAAGCCGGCGTCGTGCTCGTGCAGGATCCCGCGACCGCGAAATTCGACGGCATGCCGCGCAGCGCGATTGATTCGGGAATGGCGGACATCGTGGCGCCGGTGGACGAACTGCCGCGAAGAATCATCGCCTATCTCAAGCGCACGCCGCTGCAGCAGACTTCCGAACTCGCGCTCGAAGACAAGACGCAAAGCGCGCTGGAAAAAGCGATCATTCTTTTGCGCACGCACACCGGCCACGATTTTTCGCTCTACAAACAAAACACTTTTTATCGCCGCATCGAACGGCGCATGGGCATCCACCAGATCGGAAAAATTTCCGACTACGTCCGCTACCTCCAGGAAAATTCGCAGGAGCTGGATTTGCTGTTCAAGGAACTGCTGATCGGCGTGACGAGTTTTTTCCGCGACCCCGCCGCGTGGGACGAGTTGCGAAAAAAAATCATTCCCGCGCTCATCGCCAGCCGTCCCGCCGGCCATGTGCTGCGCGCGTGGGTGCCCGGCTGCTCGACGGGCGAGGAGGCGTATTCGCTGGCGATGGTCGTCAAGGAGGCGATGGAAAAAATCAAGCCGAAGAAAAAAATCTCGTTCCAGGTTTTTGCCACCGACCTGGACAAGGACGCGATCGCCAAGGCGCGTGCATCGTGGGGTCTATTCCGCGACCGGCGTCCACAGCACGGCAATTGGCGGCGGTGGGTACGCGAGCGACAG
>CAXUBD010000060.1:0-1434 GCA_964249225.1 uncultured Verrucomicrobiota bacterium
ACGATAAATTCGGCACCGCCTTCGACCCGCTCAACCTGTGGGCCGTGAGCGACACCGACCGGGCCGCCAACGCCATCGTCTATCACTGACGCGCTTGCCTTCCCGCCGCGCCGCCGCTATCCTCGCGCCGATGAATTCGCTGCTGCTCACCGGCGGACGGGTCGTTGATCCCGCCAATCATTTCGATGCCATCGCCGAAGTTTTGATCCTTGACGGAAAAATTTCCGCCGTCGGAAAAAATCTTTTGGCCCAAGTCCCGCAGGAAATCGAGATCTTCGACGCGACGGGAAAAATTGTCTGTCCCGGCCTGATTGATCTGCACGTCCATTTCCGCGAACCCGGCCAGACCGCAAAAGAAAATGTCGCCAGCGGCACGGCAGCGGCGGCGCGCGGAGGGTTCACTTCGGTCGTCTGCATGCCGAACACGTCACCGACAATTGACAATGCCGGAACCGTCGCGCTCATCCACGAACGCACCGCGCAGGAAGGCGTCGTAAATGTTTTTGTCGCGGGCGCCATCACCAAAAATATTGCGGGTGAAGAACTCGCGCCGATCGGTTCGCTCAAAAAAGCCGGCGTCGTCGCGATCACCGACGACGGCCATTGTGTTCAAAATAACGATCTCATGCGGCGCGCTTGCGAATATGCGAAGATGTTCGGTCTGCCGATTTTTGATCATTGCCAGGATTATTCGCTCGTGACCGACGGTGTGATGCACGAAGGCTATTGGAGCATCGCGCTCGGCTTGCGCGGCTGGCCAAGTGCGGGCGAAGAAATGATTGTCGCAAGAAATATTTTGCTCGCGGAATTGACCGGGGCAAAAATCCATTGCCAGCATTTGAGCGCGGCGGGAAGCGTTGCGCTTTTGCGCGAAGCCAAGAAACGCGGAGTGCCGATTTCCGGCGAGGCGTGTCCGCATCATTTTGTTTTGACTGACGCCGCGGTTGCGCGCAGTGAAAAATTCTGGAACGACGACGGCAAGAATCTTTTTCAAACTCAAAACTCAAAATTTAAAACTCAAAATTTTCCTGAATGGCCGAGCTACGACACCAATTTCAAAATGAACCCCCCGTTGCGTTCGGTCACAGATCGCGAGGCGATTCTCGAAGGTCTGGCCGACGGCACGATTGAAATTTTATGCAGCGACCACGCGCCGCATTGCGATTACGAAAAAGAAGTCGAGTTCGATTACGCGCCCTTCGGAATCACGGGCTTGGAAACGGAACTTTCACTTTCGCTCATGCAACTGGTTCACACGAAAAAAATTTCGCTAGCCGATTTGATTTCAAAATTCACGGTCAATCCGGCGCGGCTTTTAAATTTAAAAAAAGGAACCTTGACTGCTGGCGCAGACGCAGACGTGACAATTTTTGATCCTGACGCCGAATGGATTTTCAAAACGGAAGATTCCGCGAGCAAATCAAAAAACAGTCC
>CAXUBD010000060.1:1444-8146 GCA_964249225.1 uncultured Verrucomicrobiota bacterium
GATTTGCCCAAAGCGCAGGCGCAGGCCAAGACGGACAAGAAACTCGTGCTGCTGGATTTCACCGGCTCGGACTGGTGCCCGTGGTGCATCAAATTCGACAACGAAGCGCTGGACACCGACAAGTTCGCGCAATACGCGAAGGCGCATCTCGAACTGGTGCTGGCGGATTTTCCGAACAAAAAACCGCAGAGCGACGCGCTGAAAGCCGCCAATGCCGCGTTGAAGGATAAATACAAAATCGATGGCTTTCCGACTTACGTCCTGCTGAACGCGGACGGAAAGGAAATCGGGCGGCAAGTTGGTTACGCGCCCGGCGGCCCGGAAGCCTTCATCGCGAAGCTGGAGGGTTTCGGCAAATAATAAAAATTTCAGAACCAATCATTGGCGCGGCAAAATTGCCGCGCCTTTTTTTTTGCATCAGATGAATTTCTCGCCTAACCTTTTGCGAATTTGATGAAAGCCATTTTAGCCCTCGAAGACGGTTCGGTTTTTCACGGCCAAGGTTTTGGCGCGCAGGCATCCGCGTGCGGCGAAGTTTGCTTCAACACTTCGATGACCGGCTACCAGGAAATTCTCACCGACCCGTCTTACAAAGGCCAGATCGTGACGATGACGTATCCGCTCATCGGCAATTACGGCGTGAATTCGCAGGACGTGGAATCGTGGAAACCGCACGCCTCGGGTTTTGTCATCCGCGAACTCTCGCCGGTCGTGAGCAACTGGCGCGCTGATTTCTCGCTGGGAAAATATCTCGAAGACAACGGCATTCCTGGCATCCAAGGCATTGACACGCGCGCGTTGACGAAAAAATTGCGCGTGCGCGGCGCGTTGAACGGATTTATTTCCACCGAGGATATTTCCGAGGCCGAAGCGGTCCAGCGCGCGAAAGATTTTGTTTTCGTCGGCGTGGATTACGTCAAGGAAGTGACGCATAAAAAAGAATTTCGCTGGGACGAAAAAGACGAGCAGAGCGCGGCGTTCGATTTGGTGCGCGGCTTGAAAGTCGCCGATGCGCGCAATCATCACAAGTCGCTCCCGCCCGCCGATATTCCGATTGTCGCGTTCGACTACGGCATGAAATACAATATTCTTCGTAGGTTGCGGCAGCATGGTTTCGCCACGCAGGTTTTGCCCGCGACCGCGAGCGCCGCCGCCGCGCTGAAGCACAAGCCTGCGGGAATTTTTCTTTCCAACGGTCCCGGCGATCCGGCGGCGCTGGATTATATTGTGCGCGAAGTGAAAACTTTGGTGGACACAGGTATTCCGATTTTTGGGATTTGTCTCGGCCACCAGATTCTCGGTCAGGCGTTCGGTGGGAAAACTTTTAAATTAAAATTCGGCCATCGCGGCGGCAACCAGCCGGTGAAAGATTTGGAATCCGGCAAAGTGGAAATCACGTCGCAAAATCACGGTTTTGCCGTTGATTCAAAAACGTTGCCGTCCGACGTGTCGGTGACGCGCATCAATCTCAATGACCAGACGGTCGAGGGCTTGCGCCACAAGACGAAACCGGTCTATTGCGTGCAATATCATCCCGAAGCGTCGCCGGGTCCGCACGATTCGACGCCGCTGTTCGCCGAATTTCGCGCGTTGATCGGGCGAAAATAATTTTGGCAATCCCAGATTTCCGTTTGACTTGAAACCCGCCGCGCTCATAATCGCATTACCGTAATTTATGGCCAAACTTGTTATTCAGAACCAAGGCATGACTGGTCGAGCGCACGAATTGAACGTGGACCGCACCACCATCGGCCGGGTGGATGACAATACGCTTCAAATCGCCGACCCTTCCGTTTCCAGCCATCACTGCGAAGTGCAACTGCATGGCGCCGACATTTTGATCCGCGACCTCAACTCGACCAACGGCTCTTTCATCAACGGCGAGAAAATCACCGAAAAAGTTTTGAAGCCCGGCCAGACGCTGCGGCTTGGCCAGGTTGAATTGAAACTGGAAGTTGAAGGCACAGCGGCGGCGGCAACGATTCCATCCGCGCCCGCGCCCGCGCCGGCCAAAAAACAGGTCGATGCCACGATGATCATGCCGCGCGGCGTCAGCCTGGATCAATTGGAACAAGGCGGCGCGCGTCCGCCAGGCTTTGACACCAACACCGCGTTTTCCAAGAAGACGAACAAGACCAACAAATTTTTTGTCATCGGCGGCATCATCATCTTCCTGTTGATCGTGGGCTTGATTTTTTATTCGTTGAGTCTGGCGGGCAGCCATAAGTGAAATCTGCCGCAGTCATGAAACTGCGCTTTTCAAATCAAAGAAATCACGCGCTGACGCTGATTGAAGTGTTGGTGGTCATTGCCGTGTTGGTTGTCCTTGCAGCGATACTTTTGCCAATAATTGCTGTGTCAAAGAAAAAATCTTCACGTATTAACTGCGTCAACAATGTGAAAGAAATCGGCCTAGCTTACCGAGTTTGGGAAGGTGACAACGGTGATAAATATCCAATGGAAATTTCCGTGACGAACGGAGGCTCAATGGAATTAATTGCAACCAGAAATGTCCTCTTGACTTTTCTAGTCATGTCGAATGAATTGAGCACGCCAAGAATTTTGTATTGCTCGGAAGATACAGAACATATCGAAGCATATTCATTTGCCGCACTCACCAGTTCCAACATCAGCTATTTCATAGGCGCGGATGTCACTAACGAAACTGATCCGCAAGCAATTCTTTCCGGCGACGACAATTTTGAAATCAACGGCGTTCCCGTAAAATCCGGTTTACTGGAGCTATCCACGAACGCTCTAATTTCCTGGACATCCGCGCGCCACAAATTCGCCGGCAATATCGGCTTAGCCGACGGCTCAGTTGCGCAAGTCACCACAAGCGGTTTGCAAAACGCACTTCGACAAACCGGCTTCGTCACCAACCGCGTTGCGATTCCGTAATCTGTGTTTCATCTGTGCCCATCTGTGGCAAAAACCATTCTGGCTTCCCGCTTGCTGCTCAATTATCATTTTTCCATGTTCGAATTAATTGCTCCCCAACTGACGACCGCCGCCGAGAAGCTTACGCACTTGCGGAGGTTTCTTTGACGTCCCCGCATTGCTAAAACGCTCCGGCGAGCTGAACTCGCTGATGGCGGACGAAAAGTTTTGGAACAACCGCGAGAAAGCCCAAGGCTTCATTGACGAGGCCGGCGTCATCCGCAACAAACTCGAGCCGCTCCAAAGACTGGAGAAGCAACTCGACGATTTCCGCGTCATGCTCGAACTCGGCGAAGCCGAACCCGCCGCGTCGCAAACGCAAATTGAAATTGAACTCACGCGCGACCTCGCGAAATTTTTCAAGGAACTCGACGCGCTGGAATTAAAATTATTTCTCAACGGCCCTCACGACAAAAAGAATTGCATCTTCACCATCAACTCCGGCGCGGGCGGCACGGAATCGCAGGACTGGGCGGAAATGCTCTCGCGCATGTATACGCGCTGGGCCGAATCGCGCGGCTGGGAAGTCGAAGTCACCGACGCGCTCACCGGCGAAACCGCCGGCCTCAAAAGCGTCACCATGCTCATCAAGGGCGAGAACGCCTACGGTTTTTGCAAGGCCGAGCGCGGCGTGCATCGCCTCGTGCGCATCTCGCCGTTCGATTCCAACAAACGCCGCCACACCAGTTTCGCGAGCGTGGACACGATTGCGGAAATCGAGGAGAGCGACGGCGAAATCGTCATTCCGCCGAATGAATTTCGCGTGGACACGTTCCGCTCCGGCGGCAAAGGCGGCCAGAACGTGAACAAGGTCGAGACTGCCGTGCGCATCACGCACATCCCGACCGGCCTCGTCGTCGCGTCGCAGGCGCAGCGTTCGCAGCATCAAAACCGCGCGACCGCGATGAACCTGCTGCTCTCGCGGATTTTCGCGCAGCGCGTGGACGCCGAGAAAGCCGACATGGAAAAATTTTACGGCGAGAAAGGCAGCGTCTCGTGGGGCAACCAGATTCGCAGCTACGTTTTCCAACCGTATCGCATGGTGAAAGATTTGCGCACCGGCGTGGAAACGAGCAATGTTCAAGCCGTGATGGACGGCGACCTGGACGCGTTCGTGAACGGCTGGCTGCGCGCCGGCTGCCCGACGAAACGGATGCAGGGTGTGAAGGATGATGAAGAATAAAAACTTTTGCCACAGAGACACCGAGGCACAGAGTTTTGAAAATTATTTTCTCTGCGTCTCTGTGCCTCTGTGGCTAAAATAAATTTATGTTGGAATTTCCTGAAAATAAAGACCCGCTGACTGAACGCATCATCGGCTGCGCGATTGAAGTCCATCGCGTGCTCGGTCCGGGTTTATTGGAAGCAAGCTACGAAGCCGCACTGGCGATTGAATTTGAAGCTGCGAAAATTCGTTTCCAAAGACAACTTGTTATTCCAGTTTCTTACAAAGGTCAGCCCATTGGCGAGCATCGCCTTGATTTTCTCGTCGAAGAAGCCGTGATTGTGGAACTCAAGAGCGTCGAACGCTTTGACGCGATTTTTGAAGCTCAAGTTCTGACTTATTTACGGTTGAGTCGCAAACGTCGCGGGTTGCTGATAAACTTCAATTCACGATTGCTAAAGGACGGAGTTAAGAGATTTGTTCTTTAACTCTGTGTCTCTGTGCCTCTGTGGCAAATGAATATTTTAGATAAAATTGTTGAAGAAAAAAAACGCGAAGTCGCGAAATTGCCCGCGCGCATCATCGCCGCCGGTGATTTGCGCGACGCGATGCTGGAGCATGGCGAGCGACGCGATTTTATTTCCGCGCTGAAAAATCCGCGCGTCGACATCGCGCTGATTGCCGAAGTAAAAAAAGCGTCGCCATCCGCTGGAATCATTTGCAAAGATTTTGATCCGGTAAAAATTGCGAAAGAATATGAGGCGGCGGGCGCAAGCTGCCTTTCCGTTTTGACCGACGAAAAGTTTTTCCAAGGCTCGCTCGATTATCTCCGCCAAATCCGCGCCGCCGTAAAAATTCCCCTGCTGCGAAAAGATTTCATCATTGATGAACGCCAGATCCTCGAAGCCATCGAATGGGGCGCAGACGCCATCCTGCTCATCGTCGCCATTTTGACCGACGAACAACTGGCAAAATTTCATTCGCTCGCCATCGGAGCCGGGCTTGCCGTTTTGGTGGAAGTTCACGACGAGGAAGAATTGGAACGCGCGCTGAAAATTTCCCCGCAACTGATCGGCGTGAACAATCGCGATTTGAAAACGTTCAAAGTGGATTTGGCGACGACGGAAAGACTGGCGAAGATAATTGGAGACGGAAAAATTGTTGTCGCTGAAAGCGGGATTCACACGCGTGCTGACGTAGAGCGTTTAAAAAAGTGCGGCGCAGGCGCAATTCTCGTCGGCGAAGCGCTGATGAAGAACGGCGACATTCAAACGAAAGTCCGGGAGCTGATTGGTTGATTCAATCGGAGGGACGAGTTCCACGAGTCCCAAACGTAAAAATTGAATGGGACTCGTGGAACTCGTCCCTCCGAAATTTTATTTCCGGTTCTTCGCCAATTGTTTCGCCAGCCGGATTGCCGCGATCATGCTCGAAGGATTGGCGATTCCTTTTCCCGCGATGTCGTAAGCCGTGCCGTGGTCGGGCGAGGTGCGGATGAAGGGCAGGCCAAGTGTCCAGTTCACGCCGGTGTCGAACGCGACGGCTTTCAGCGGCGCAAGTCCCTGGTCGTGATACATCGCGACGACGGCGTCGAAATCTCCTTGCAGCGCATAATGAAAAACCGTGTCGCCGCTCAACGGGCCGACGACATCAAACCCTTTTTTTTGCAAAGCCAAAACCGCCGGAGAAATTATTTTAATTTCCTCGTCACCAAATTCGCCGCCTTCGCCCGCGTGCGGGTTCAAACCGGCGACGGCGATTTTCGCGCGCGGCAAACCGAGGTCGCGGCAGGCTTGCGCGGCGAGTTCGATGGCGAGCGTGATTTTTTCCGCCGTCAATTTTTCCGAAACCGTTTTGAGCGAAATGTGAACGGTGGCGAGCGCGACGCGTAGCCAGCGACCGGCTGCGTCCGTGCCAAGCAGCATCATCGCGGTGCGTTTTGTGTTCGCGAGTTCGGAGAGAAATTCCGTCTGGCCGACAAATTTGTGTCCGGCGCGGATGATGGATTCCTTGTTGACGGGCGCGGTGACGAGCGCGTCGAGTTCGCCGCGCAGACAACGTTCGCCGCCATCACGCAGCCACGCGACAGACGCGTTGGCGGCAATTGGCAATCCGGCGGATAGATTTTCCAGCAGCGGTTCAGCGAACGGATTGGCGATGAAAAATTTCCCAGAGTGGTTGTAATTGGAGAATTTTTTCAGCGGCAGATTTAGCAAGAATTTCCGGTTGAGTTGCTGGAGGATTTTTTCATCGCCGATGAAAAGATATTTCGCGTCGTCTTTCGGGGCTTCGGCGGCGACGGCTTTGAGCGCGACTTCAGGACCGACGCCGGTGACATCGCCGAGGGAAATTCCGATCCAACCAGTCATGGGAGTTGAAGGTTGTTGGTTGAAAGTTGAGAGAAAAATTTCCCGGCACCCGCAGAATTTCAACCGAAAGAGCGGATGAAGGATTTTTTCTTGAGGCCGTCAATCCACTGTTTTTGGAGGCGCGCCTGTTCCTGGGTGCGAAGCGTTTTTTCGATATCATCGCGGATTTCGCCGAGCGGACGGACGTGCGCGGGCCGGATTTGTTCGACCAAGGCCAGATAACATGAT
>CAXUBD010000060.1:8156-8770 GCA_964249225.1 uncultured Verrucomicrobiota bacterium
ACCTGGCCGGGCTTGAGGGCGAAGGCGGCGTCTGAAATTTCCTTGCGCAAAACGGAGCGCTCGACCCAGCCCCAGTCGCCGCCCTGATGTTGCTGCGAGCCTTGCGAATAGACGGCGGCCATTTCCTGAAACGTCGCGCCTTCCTCGATTTTACCATGGATTTCGCGGGCGAGATTCAGGGTGTTGGTGTCGTCGCTGGAAGTTTTGTTGAGCACGATCATGCGCAGTTTGATCTGGTCATCAACCTTGAAATCGTCCCGGTGCGCGAGATAATATGTTTCCACCTTGTAGGGCGAGATGATGATTTCCTGCGAAATATTTTTGGAACGCAACGCGGACTCGATGTATTGGTCGCGCACCTCCTTGCGGAATTGTTCATACGTCATGCCCTGCGCCTGCAAGGTTTTCATCAGCGTGATGCGGTCGCCGAAACGATCATGGATGCGGTCCTGCACGAGTTCATCCACGACGCTGTCGGGCAATTTGGAGTATTGCACTTCAAAATCATGGAGGATCAACTGACGTTCAATCAGCTGTTCGAGGCTGTCGCCGAGCGCCTCGGTGAGTTTTTGCTGGAACACCTCGGGCTGGCCGGCGTATTCGCGCCGCAAGGC
>CAXUBD010000060.1:8780-9877 GCA_964249225.1 uncultured Verrucomicrobiota bacterium
ATGGCCTTGACGCCGTCGGCCATTTCCGCGCGCAACGGAAAAACAGCCCCCAGCATGGCCATCAAAACAAAAATAAATCGGGACAATTTCATCAAGTTGATGCGCATACTAACAACAACCCTTCACGGGTCAAGCACCGCAAATCCGTCAGCGCGGGCCGATCCGGTCCAGCAGATACATGATCCCTCCGAAAATCGCCGCGACCAACAGTCCGGCCAAAACGGACCAGCACAAAATTTTTCGCTGCTTGCGACGGTACGCCGCGCCGCCCTGCCCGGGAAGCAGGTAAAAACGTTCGCGTTCGGGTTTGTCAGGTTTGAAACGTGCCATGAAATTTTCTGAAAATTATCACAACAAAAGCCCTCGCTCAAGTCTCTTGCGGTGAAATCCTTTGCCCGCTAACGTTTTGCCATGAATCTCGAAGACCATCTGGGCGATATCCTCGGCAAGGCGCGGAAAATGAACAATGTTTCAACCGCCGCCGCCGCCACTGCCGCGGGAATTTCCGAAAGTGAACTGGCTGCGCTCGAAGAAACCGGAAAATTTTCCGGCAAAATAAATTTCGCCGCGCTCGGAAAACTTATTGGACTCAACCCGCAAAAACTCCAAGCCCTCGCCAACGGTTGGTTGCCGTCGCCGAAAGATTTGTCCGCGTGGCACGAAGTCCGCGTGTTCACGACGGCGGATAACGGATTCACCGTGAATTGTTTTTTGGTCTGGGATGAAGTCACGCGCGACGCCGCTTTGTTTGACACCGGACTCGACGCGAAACCGATTCTCGATTGCATCGCCGCCGAGCAACTTCAACTCAAACACATTTTCATCACGCACTCGCATTGGGATCACGTCGAGGCGCTGCCGAAAATCCGCGAGGCGTGGCCGAAAGCGCGGATTCATTCCGGCTCCAAAAACGCGCCCGTGGACCAGCGCAACAAGACGGCGGAAATCATCCATCTCGGCGGACTGCGCGTGACGCATCGCGACACGCCCGGCCACGCGGAGGATGGCGTGACTTACATGATCGGCAACTGGCAGGAAGACGCCCCGCTCATCGCCATCGTCGGCGACACGATTTTCGCCGGCTCGATGGGCAACGG
>CAXUBD010000060.1:9887-12139 GCA_964249225.1 uncultured Verrucomicrobiota bacterium
ATCTGGCGAAACAAAAAGTGCGCGAACAGATTTTATCGCTACCGGCGGAAACTTTAATTTGCCCCGGCCACGGGCCTTTGACGACGGTGGTGGAAGAAAAAGAACACAATCCGTTTTTCTGATTATGATTGAGCAAATGACCATGTTGACGTATGGTTAAATCGTAATGAAAAAAATCACCGCCATAAAGGTCATGGACAACTACCGCGTCTGGCTGCGCTTCAACGACGGCGCGGAAGGCGAGGCGGATTTTTCCTCCAAGCCGCGCACGGGCGTTTTCGCCTTTTGGAACGACCACGAAAATTTCCGCAAAGCGCGCATCGGAAACTACGGCGAATTGGTTTGGAACGACCAGCTTGATTTTTGCCCCGACTCGCTCTGGTTGCAAGTGACCGGCCAGAAACCGGAAGCATTGTTGGATCAAGATTCTCAACTCGCCCATGCCTGAAATCAGCCGCTTCCTGGGAATCTCAATTCGCATGTATCGGGACGAACATCTGCCGCCGCATTTTCACGCGGTTTACAACGAGTTCGCCGCGCAAATTTCCATCCGGCATCCGTCAATCATCAACGGCAAGCTGCCACCGCGCGTGCTTGGTTATGTTATTGAATGGGCGGCACTACACGAAGGCGAACTCGCAGATTGTTGGGAAGCCGCGCGCGGCGACCAGCCGATCGAAAAAATCGAACCGCTGATTTAATTTGCAAATTGACCCGATTCGTTCGCGTTGTTAATTTCTTCATACCTTTACAAAAAACAAATTTGCAAACGGTTTTATGCGACACACCATTTCAGTTTTGGTCGAGAACAAGTTCGGCGTGCTCACGCGCGTGGCCGGGCTGTTCAGCGGCCGCGGCTACAACATTGACACGCTCAACGTCGGCCCGACGCACGACTCCGGCCTTTCACGCATGACCATCGTCCCGACCGGCGACGAGGCGACGCTGGAACAAATCGTCAAGCAGCTCAACAAATTGCCCAACGTCATCAAGGTGCAGCATTTCCGCGACGGCGAATACGTTGACCGCGAACTCGTGCTGGTGAAGGTCAGCGTGGATTCCAAATCACGCGCCGAGGTGATGCAGATCACCGACATTTTCCGCGCGAAGATCGTGGACGTGCAGCCCAAGACGCTGGCGATCGAGATCACCGGCAACGGCAGCAAGGTGGATAAGTTCCTCGACCTGATGAAGACGTTCGGCGTGCTGGAATTGACGCGCACGGGGCAGGTGGCTTTGCCGAGGAAATGAATTTTAACAGCGCGTGATGAAAATTCATCTGCTGTTAAAATGGTCTTTATTGGCTGGCAGCGGACTCTTCTTGTTTATTTTAGCAGCTTTCATTGCGCTGGTGATTTACGACCTGCGCGCGCAACGCGTCTATGCCGCCATGCCGGACACGCATGATCTTAAAGCGCAAATCAATAAAATGGGCGCGGGTTATTTGGCTGGCCGTCCAGACGGAGGTTTGGTCATCAATTTTTATCAACGCGGAAAAGAATCGTTTCAGGGCTTTGGAAAAATCAGCGTCTCAAATACAAATCCGCCGGACGCCGAAACAATTTTTGAAATCGGCTCGGTGACAAAAATTTTCACCGCAACTGTGCTGGCAAAATTGGCGGAAGATGGCACGGTAAAACTGGACGATCCCATTGGCCTTTACCTGCCGAAAGACGTCGTCAGCCCGAAAAAAAACGGCCGCGAAATCACTCTGGAAAATCTGGCGACGCATACGCAGGACTGCCGCGCCTGCCCGAAAATCTTTTTGCCGCGACTAAAGACCAGCAAAACCCTTACGCCAATTATGCGACGAAAGATTTGTATGCAAGCCTTGCCACCGTTCAGTTGAAAAGTGAACCGGGCAAAAATTCGGATTATTCAAATTACGGCTACGGCCTGCTCGGAAAAATTCTGGAATTGAAAACTGGAAAATCCTACGAAACTTTGATTCAAGAAAATATTTGCGAACCTTTGGGACTGAAGAACACAACCACGCAATTGTCAGCGCAGCAAAAGGGACGGCTGACGCCAGGACACAATCCAAAAGGTGAAGTCGTTTCAAATTGGGATTTTGACGCACTGGCTGGTTGCGGCGCGATCCGTTCGGACGCCAAAGATTTGTTGAAATTGGTTAAAGCAAATCTTGGCACAATGGATTCAAACATTTCCAAAGCATTGGACGAAACGCAGAAATTTCATTTCAAGAAATTTAGCGGCGGGACTGGCTTGGGCTGGCAAATCAGGGAACCCGT
>CAXUBD010000061.1:0-5767 GCA_964249225.1 uncultured Verrucomicrobiota bacterium
CCGAACAGCCGCATCAAATCGTCTTCGAGCGAAATGAAAAAATGCGACGAACCCGGATCGCCCTGGCGCGAGCAGCGCCCGCGCAACTGCCGGTCAATGCGCCGCGACTCGTGGCGTTCCGTGCCGAGCACGTGCAAGCCGCCGACTTCCGTCACGCCAGGACCGAGTTTGATGTCCGTGCCGCGACCGGCCATGTTCGTGGCGATCGTGATCGCGCCGCGCTGTCCCGCGCGCGCGACGATTTCGGCTTCCTGCTGGTGAAATTTTGCGTTGAGGACGGAATGAACCAGTCCTTCCTTTTTCAACATCCGCGAAAGCATTTCGCTCGTCTCGACGGAAATCGTGCCGACGAGAATCGGCCGGCCTTGCGCGTGCAGCGTTTTGATTTCGCCAACGACGGCGATGAATTTTTCGCGCCGCGTTTTGTAAACCGAATCGTGCGTGTCCTTGCGGATGTTCGGCTTGTTCGTCGGGATCGTCAGCACGCCGAGTTTGTAAATGTCGAAAAATTCCGCCGCCTCGGTTTCCGCCGTGCCGGTCATGCCCGCGAGCTTGGTGTAAAGGCGGAAATAATTTTGGATCGTGATCGTCGCGAGCGTTTGCGTTTCGCGCTCAATCGCGACGCCTTCCTTTGCTTCGACAGCCTGATGCAAACCGTCGCTCCAGCGGCGACCGGCCATGAGCCGGCCCGTGTGCTGGTCAACGATGATGACTTTGTTTTCCTGCACGACGTATTCGACATCCAATTGATAAAGTGAATACGCCTTGAGCAATTGCGAAATCGCGTGAATCTTCTGCGCCTTCGTCTCGAAATCCGATTGCAGCTTCGCTTTCAATTCCAGCCGCTTGCGAACATCGGTTTCCGCGCCTGCATCAACGTCGTGCAACAACGTCGTCAAATCCGGCAGCACGAACGCGTCCGGGTCTTTCGGGCTGATGAACGTGCGGCCTTTCTCGGTCAGATCGGCCTCGTGACTTTTTTCGTCAATCGCGAACAGCAATTCCTCTTTCTCGCGATATAGGTCCACCTTTTTCTGATCCTTGTGCAATTCCAGTTCCGCGTGATTCATCATCCGCAGATTTTCCGGATTCTCCAAAAATTTCATCAAGCCCTCGGATTTCGGCTGGCCGGTTTTGACGCGAAACAGAAGCAGACCGATTTCGTGTTCGAGTTCCGCCGCGTTCTGGACATTCGAGCCGTCGGTCGGATTTAATTTTTTGATCAACGCCTCGGCCTCGTTGAGAAAACGATTGCACAATTGCTGCTGCGCGCGCACGAGCGATTCGACGAGCGGTTTCCACTGGCCGAATTGCTCGTCCTGCGTGTGAACCGCCGGGCCGCTGATGATGAGCGGCGTGCGCGCCTCATCAATCAAAATGGAATCCACTTCGTCCACGATCGCGAAATAATGTCCGCGCTGAACCTGTTCTTCCTTGCGCGTGGCCATGCCGTTGTCGCGCAAATAATCAAAACCAAATTCGGAATTCGTGCCGTAAGTGATGTCGCAATTGTATTGCTCGCGGCGCACGTTCGGCGGCTGGTCGTGCAAAATGCAGCCGACGGTCAAACCGAGAAATTTGTAGATCGCGCCCATCCATTCCGAATCGCGCGCGGCGAGATAATCGTTGACCGTCACGACGTGGACGCCGCGACCGGTGAGCGCGTTGAGATAAACCGGCAGCGTGCCGACGAGCGTCTTGCCTTCGCCGGTCGCCATTTCCGCGATGCGCCCGTTGTGCAGCGCGTAACCGCCCACAAGCTGCACGTCGAACGGAATCATTTCCCATTTCAACGGCCGGCCGCGCACGGTGATTTCCTGGCCGAACAAACGGCGGCAGGCGTTTTTCACGACGGCGAAGGCTTCGGGCAAAATTTCATTCACGCGCCGCGCGAGTTCGTCCTTGTCCTCGATTTTGGAAAGCTCTTCTTTCCACGCCGCCGTTTTGGCGCGCAATTCCTCGTCGGAAAGTTTTTGCAACCCGGCCTCGATCTCGTTGATCTGGCCGACCATCGGGCGCAGTTTTTTGACTTCGCGTTCGTTGCGCGAGGTGAAGATTTTTTTAAACAGACCAATCATGACAATTTTTGAAAATAGGAGAGAAACGCTACGCGAGGAAACGCGCAGCGTCAAAGCGAATCGCTTGGCGATTTGGCGGGCCGAGGCCACGCGCCATCGTGCGTGATGAACGGAAGCAACCGCGCGGGTCAGACCGGTTGCGGCTCCGGCGATGGATTTTTGCGCAGCGGCATCGGCGGCGTGGCGTCGCGGATGACGGCGGCGGCGCGCTGCGAAGCTTGGGAAATCAATTTCAAATACGGTTGCAGCGCCGGATCGTCTTTATGCTTGAGGAGCAGCCGGTCGGAATAACCTTGGACGACCGTGAGAATATTGTTCAGTTCATGCGCCACGTTTGGCGCGATGTGGCGTGTGGGATCAAATTTAGGCACGGGTTCGTGGGCGAAGCCGGACGCGCCGTGCTCGAGCGACTCGGCCATTTTTTTGTAAATCGAATCGTAAGATGACATTGCTATTCGCAAAGCAGCTAGTAAGCCAAACTGTTAAAAATAAAAACGCCGGATTTTTCCAGAAATGCGGCGGCGCGGCGGCTGGCAAAATTCCAAAAATTTTCTGAAACAGGACAATCTGTTCCGAAGCGGGACAGTCACAGCAAATGAAAAATGCAAATGAAGAGACGTCCAGCCGCAACGCTTCAATCTTGTTTCTTTATTCTTAATTCTTCATCCTGCATTCAATGGACGAATCCCTCGGCCTCATCGCCGGCAACCGCACGTTGCCGCTCGAATTTGCGCGCCAGGCCCGCGCCGCCGGCGTCAAACGGCTCGTCGCCGTCGCGTTCGAGGGCGAAACCGATCCCGCGCTCGCGCCGCTCGTGGATGAAATCGTCTGGCTCAAGGTCGGGCAGCTTGCAAAATTAATTTCCGCGTTCACCGACCGGAAAATTTCGCAATGCGTCATGGTCGGCCAAATCGCGCCGAAAAATCTTTACGACTTGCGACCTGATTTGCGCGCGCTGGGCGTTTTGTTCCGCTTGAAGGAAAAAAACGCGCACACGATTTTTGGCGCGATCGCGGACGAATTGAAAAAAGACGGCGTCGAACTGATTGACGCGACGCCGTGGCTCGCGCCGCTGATGCCGTCGGGCGATTTTCAACTTGGCCCGAAGATTTCCGCCGAGCAAAAGGCGGACGTGGAATTTGGATTCAAGATCGCCAAGGAAATTTCGCGGCTGGAGATCGGCCAGACCGTCGTCGTGAAAAACGGCACCGTGCTGGCCGTCGAGGGATTTGAAGGCACGGACCAATGCCTCGCGCGCGGCGGCGGACTCGCGGGCAAGGACGGCGGCGCGGTCGCCGTCAAGGTCGCCAAGGAAAAGCACGATTTGCGTTTCGACATTCCGTGCATCGGGCGGCAGACTTTGGAAACCTGCGCCGCGTCTGGCGTGGCCGTGCTCGCGCTCGAATCCGGCCGGACGCTTTTGCTGGAACAGGAAACTTGCGCGCAGTTTGCGAAGAAGAATAAAATCTCGCTCACGACAATTTGATGAAAATTCAACTCAAAAATCTGACTAACAACTTTGGACTTATTGTTTTGATTTTGATGGCCGTGTTTGTTTTAGGATTTGGATGCAATTCGTCAAAGCCTGCGCCTAATCCATTGGCGGGCTGGCAGAAGGATTACGATACTCGACCAGACGACCCAATTATTGAAAAAGATTGTAACGATTTTATACGAACTTTTCAACCCGTAGGACAGAGGCCTGCTCAAGTTACTGGTATTTTTAAGGACGGAACGGGCAAGCACGCCGCTAATATTGAAATATTTGAATATCATCAAAATGCTTCTTGGCAGTATGTCCTCATTTACGACAAGGACGATAAAAGGATTAAGGTAATTAAATACGGCTACACCAAATATCAGAGTTAAATAATTTCCCCAATGCTCACCTCCCACGAACTTTTCGGATTCATGTCGCCCGCGCTGGCGAACGACATTTTGAATTTCTCCCGCGTTTGACTTGGCGGGCGGTTGTGTTTAGCTTGTCCGCATGACTGCGATTGAAGAACGCCGCCTGAAAACGCTGCTCAAGGATGCCGTCACCGAAGTCCTGGAAGAGCGGCAGGACATTTTGCGCGCCGCCGTGCAGGAAAGCCTGGAAGACGCCGCCATGCTCCGCGCCATCCAGTCCGGCGAAAAATCCCGGCCCGTCAGCCGCAACAAAATTTTCCAGCGTCTCGCCCGTGTCGCGTGAAGACTGCCTTCCGCGAATCCTTCGATTCCGATTTGTCCGTCATCACCGACGCGGCATTGCTGCGTCGAATTAGGAAAATCATCGAGCAAGTCGAGGCCGCGCGGACGTTTCAGCAGATTCCCAATCTCAAACGGCTCGAGTCCTCCGGCAAGTATTACCGCATCCGGCTGGGCGAATATCGCCTCGGCTTTGTTTTTGAAAACGGCGCGGTCACGTTTGTCCGCTGTCTTCATCGCAAAGAAATTTACCGTTACTTTCCATGAAATGATTTCCATTCAACGATTCAACCGTTTAACATTTCAACGAATTTTCAAATGCTAACCTCCCACGAACTTTTCGGATTCATGTCGCCCGCGCTGGCGAACGACATTTTGAATTTCACCTACGAATCGGACCGGCCCACTTACAAGGCGACCTTGAACGGCGTCGCCACGGCGCTGCGCGTCCGCCCGCTGTATCTCGAACGCCAGCCGCGCCCGCAACGGCACGCCTCGATGATCTTGATCCTGTCGCGTCCCGGCCTGGATGCCGTCGCAGGCGGATTGCTCCGCACGTGGCTCCTGAAAAAATACAAGCCCATGCTCGTGGATTTTCTCAACGCGCTGGAGATCAAAAACGAGGAAGGCGTCGTGGAAAATTTGCCGGACAGCGTGGACGACGCGAAATTGAAATCCGCCGTGGAAACGCTGCTCGCCAAATATCCGCCGGAAGTCGTGGCCGTTTATCTGAACGCCTTCAACGACATGAACGAGGCGAACTGGGCGAACCTCAAAACCATTTTAGAATCCGACACGCGGTTGCAATTGGGCAACCATGCGTGAAGCGCCGGGAGTTTTTTGCGGGTTCGTTCAACTGCCCAGCGCGCCAGACATTTCTTGGAAAATGTCCGCGTCCAAAAAATTATTACTGCTGTCGCCTGCCTTTGAAATAGTCAATGGCATTGCGCAAGTCTTCCAGTAAAAATGGTTTGCTGATCACCAAGTCCACGCCCGGAAGCTGATCGCCGCAGGCCTTCGCAATCGCACCATTGGCCGAGATCATCAGGACCGGCTGGTCGGGCAGGCGCTCTTTGATGGCGGCGGCCAGCGCGTCGCCTTTCATTCCCGTCATGAAAAAATCCGTGGTGACGAGATCGAATTTACCTTTTTCAAGCAGGGACATGGCTTCCTTGCCGTTATGGGCCGTCTGGACTTTGTGCCCGTCATGCTCGAGCATCATTTTGATGGCTCCGCAAACAGCGGGTTCGTCGTCCACCACCAAAATCCGCCAAACCTCTTTTCCACCGCCTAAATTCTCTTTGGGCTGCAAACAGGTAAGAATTGCGCCTATTTTCCGCGAAGGCCAGTTTTAGTTATTAACAATTTTCCCGACACAACAATGCGCTTTCACCAACATTTTCATTTGTTAAGTCCGACAGAAGAAATTTTTTTCCGGCATTTTACTTGCTGGGCGACCACGAAGAGGAGCGCCAGCCAGAGGAAGCTGATCAGCAGGA
>CAXUBD010000061.1:5777-10010 GCA_964249225.1 uncultured Verrucomicrobiota bacterium
TTTTCAAACCGGATGCGCCGCGCCTTGTAGAGTTTGCCGAGCGCCTGCTTGAACGCTTTTTTGCTCACGCCAAACGTTTCGCGGATCGCGGCGGGCGAACTGTCATCGTCGAATGCGAGCCGGCCGCCGCTGCGTTCGAGCGCCTCGACGATTTGATTGGTCAGCGGCGCGACGCGTTTGTAACCGGCGGCGTCGAGGCTCAAATCAATCTTCCCGCCGGGGCGCACGGTGCGGACAAAACCTTTCAGCTTCTGCCCGGTCGCCAGCGGCGCGGCGAGATTGCTGTGATAAAGCAGGCCGCGATGCGCGTTGTCAACGATTGCATTGTAACCAAGCGGCGTCTTGCTGGTGACGAGCAGATTCACCGGCTGACCGTCGCGATACGCGGGCGTCTCGCGATTGAGATGCCGGTTCAACCGTGTCGTGGCGAGAATACGATTGGTCTTCACGTCGAGACAGACGCAGACGATCACGCGGTCGCCGACGCGCAGGGGAAATTCCTGTTCGCGGAACGGGATCAACAAATCTTTCGCGAGTCCCCAATCCAGAAACGCGCCGACTTGCGGATGAATGTTGACGACTTTCAGATACGCAAATTCGCCGACCATCGCGAGCGGCGTTTCGGTGGTGGCGACAAGGCGGTCCTCGGAATCGCGATACACGAACACGTCGAGCTTTTCCTTTTGCGCGAGATTTTTCGGGATGTAACGGCCGGGCTGCAGAATCTCGCCGAGTTCGCCGCCGTCGAGGTAAAGTCCCGGCGCGGATTCGCGGATGACGGAAAGCAGATTGCGTTTACCGAGGATTGCCATTTTATCGTCGGCGAGATTTATTGCTGAACGAACGGATGGAAGTTTTTAGCAAAACTTTGTTGCTTCGTCCCAGTTGCGGACGCGCGGGCTGCGGACGTGAAGTTGTTGGCCGCGAATCGGAATTGCGAGCGGCGACGGTTTTGCGTTCCTCGACGGCAAGTTGAAAATCCACCTGCTTTTTGAACGTATCCACGCGCGCGACTTGCACGGTGAGTTTGTCGCCGAGCCGGATCATCCGGCGCGTTCGTCGGCCCACGAGATTTCGCCGCGCTTCGTCGAACACATAAAAATCATCCTGCATCAACGACAACGGCACGAGGCCGCTCATCGCAAGGCCGGAAACATCCACAAAGAAACCGAAGTTGCGAACGTCCGTCACGAGCGCGGGATATTTCACCGGCTCGCCGGATGCGAGTTGCGCTTTTAAAAATGCAAAAAGTTTCACGTCCTTGCTGTCGCGCTCGGCATCGGCGGAATTGCGTTCGGTGACGGAAATGTGCTCGGCAATTTCTTTCAGCGCGGAAGCCGAGCCGGAATTTTTATCAAACAACGCGCGATGCACGACAAGGTCGGCGTACCGGCGGATGGGCGACGTGAAGTGCGTGTATTTCTTTTTCGCCAGACCGTAATGGCCGAGCGGCTCGACCGCGTAACGCGCGCGCATGAGCGATTTGAGAAATCCGATCTTCAGCGCCTGACCGATCGGCAACGTGCCGAGTTTTTGCAAAAGCTTTTGCACTTCGGAGGTCTGGCTCAAGTTACCGCATGCGACGTGATGCGCCAAAACTTCCGCGCGATATTCCTGCAAGCGTCGCGCGTCCGGCTCTTCGTGGATGCGATAGATCGCGGGCGTGCGCAAACTCATCAGGCGCGTGGCGACGGCTTCGTTCGCGAGCAGCATGTATTCCTCGATCAACTGGTGCGACACGTCGTTTTCGTTTTTTTCGATGCGTAAAATTTTTCCGTGTTCGTCCAATCGGATTTTGGTTTCGGGAAAATCGAGGTCGAGCGTACCATTTTTGAAACGCAGGCGCCGGATTTTTTGCGCGAGTTCGTGCGCTTGATGCAGCATCTGCTCAATCGGATCATCGCTTGGCGCGCGTTGCAAAATTTCCAGCACTTCGCCGTAAGCGAAACGCCGCTGCGAATGGATGACGGCGGAATAAAATTTCGTGTTCAGCACGCGCCCGTCGTGAGACACGAGAAATTCCACGCACTTCGTCAGGCGATCCACGTCTGGCTTGAGCGAGCACAGTTCGTTGCTTAACGCTTCCGGCAGCATCGGGATGACGCGGTCCACAAGATAAGTCGAGTTACCTCGTTTCTCGGCTTCAACATCGAGCGCGGTTCCGGGTTTGACGTAATGCGACACGTCCGCGATGTGAACCCACAAACGCCATTGCTCCGGCGAAATTTTTTCGAGACAGATCGCGTCGTCAAAATCCTTCGCGTCGTCGGGATCAATCGTGATGACCTGATGCGCGCGGCAATCCACGCGGCCGGCTTCATCGCGCGGATCAACGGTTTTCCCGATGGCGTTCGCCTCGGCCAGAACATTTTTTGGAAAATGCAGCGGCAGATCGTATTGGCGCAAAACGGAAAGCATGTCCACGCCTTCTTCGTCCGGCGCGCCGAGGACTTCGACGATTTCGCCTTCGGGATTCGTGTGGCGCGATTCCCATTCGCGCAACTCGACAACCACCTTGTCGCCGATGTGCGCGGGCCGGCCCACGTCGCGCGGCTCGGAAACGTAAATGTCGTGCGGGATGCGCGGGTCGTCGGGGACGACGTAAAGAAATTGTTTGCCGCGCTGCAACGTGCCGACCATCTGCGTGCGCTTGCGTTCCAGAATGCGGACGACGGTTCCGGTTTCCTGCGCGCCGTCGCCGGAACGAAAATTTTTCCGCACATCGCGGCGCACAAGCACGCGGTCTTCGTGCAGCGCCGTGCCGGTGGCACTTTCGGCGATGGCGATTTCTTTCAAATCGGAATCGTCCGGCTGGAGAAAACCTTTACCCGCGCGGTTCATGCGGATGCGGCCGGGAATCAAATCCGCCTCGCGCGGGCTGACGTAGCGATTGCCCTTGATGCGCGCGACCGCGCCGGATTGTTCCAGCCCGCGCAGCGCGGCCTGCAATTCCTGCTGGCGGTTCGGCGCGAGGCGCAGCAGCCGCAGCAGTTCCGGCACATTCGCCGGGACGTAATCTTTTTGCGCCAGCAGCCGGACGATTTGTTCTTTCATAAAATCACCGCCAGATAGATCGCCACGGCCACACCGAGGACAGCGAGCAGCACGGCCACCAAAAAGGCGAAGCCCGGACCATACGTCTGCCGGAACTGGCCGCGATCCAGCGCCTTGACGTAACGCCAATGCCGGACGGCTGCGACAAGGTTCACCACGATGCCCATCACGATCAGCGCCACGCCGACCGGCAGGGAAAAGCCGTGACTCGGCGGGATGACGATGCCATTTTTGCTCGCCGCCAGTTCCTTCAAAAACAAACCGAAGCGCGCCACCACGAAACCGAAACCCATGAACGCGATGCCCGTCCTGATCCAGGCCAGAAAAGTGCGTTCCGCCGCCAGATAAATCCGCGGATCAGTGGGAGAACCCTGAACATCGTTCATGCTGCGTAGGCTAATCAAGAATCCACGGGCGTGAAAGCCCGAATTAAAATGGAGTCACTTTGGTAGCGAATCTGCAAACACCACGCGAAAATAAAAAGGCCGGAACGATTTCTCGTTCCGGCTTGTTGCCAGATAAATACGCGAGTCAGGGAGAACCCTGAACTGCATTTAATCAGAAATCATTTCGGTTTGGGCATCCGCATCTCAAATGTGCCGGTGACATAGCTTTTGGCATCGTCCGGGAAACACAAATAGATTTTCGCGGCCACCGTCCGGTTTATGACCGGGCCAAATTGCAGCTTCAGGGCATAGCCTTTGCTGAAAGTCTGGCTCTGAACTACTTCGCCTTCCGTCCAGGACATTTTGACGTGCAGGTTGGCGCTGCTGTCGTCCGTGGATTGGATCTGATAACTCTGGTCTTCGACCGCCGCCGCATTCAGGCCATGAAAAATGTCCAGCGACGTTCCATCCGTCGAATTGATCCTGACGATCCCGTTTCGATATGTGGCTGACTTGACGTTGAAATCAAAGCCATGGAGCTTCCCGCTGGCCGGATGATCGGGAAACGAGACTTGGCTGATGTCCAACGTCCATTCGGAATTGACGGGTTCCGTGGGCTGGTCATGGTTGGAAACCGTGGTGGATTGAGTCTGGGCGATGATCAATTTGTTCGTGGCCAAATCTTGCGTGGCTTTATCAAATCCCCGTTTCATGGCGGCGGACAGACGCGCCAAATTGGCGGCGGCAGTTCCCGCTTCGAGAATCAAAATCAAGTAGCCGATAGCCAGACCCG
>CAXUBD010000061.1:10020-11882 GCA_964249225.1 uncultured Verrucomicrobiota bacterium
GTGATGGATTCCGGCGAATCCGCGATTTGGCCAGATGCCCGCAGATGATTCCCGGCAGCCAACCGATGCAAGTGATCAATGACGACAGGGAGCAGACCAGCGAAGCGATGGCCAGATTGGAAGTCCGTTGCGTGACGGTGGCATTGTGGCCCATCCACGGCGGCGGCGTGTCCGTGCCCGGGGAAACGTCGGTGGGTTCGGCAAATCCGGTCGGCACACCGATGACATTATTGCAATGCGGACAGATATGCTGCGTTCCTTCAAGCGCCGTGTCGCACAAAATATTTTGGCCGCAGACCGGGCACGAAATTTTCAATTCACTCATGGGAACAACAAGTCATCATCCGCATTGGAATTGGACGGGTCAAGCGAAACGAGACAAGCGATGCGTCAGCAAAAACCGAGCTGAAAAATTTTTAATCCTCGGTTGGGAAAATAAAAACCGATTCTCACAGCACCGCGCGCGACAAGGCGCATGTCGGACTGATCAGCGGGCCGGCAATCCGTGTTTCATCCTGTTTCCTGCCGGCTTCAGCCGGCCGGTATTGGGAACACGACGAGACGACCGGTTTCGCTGATGCCGTCGTTGGGTTGATAGTTGGCGGCGGCGTGGTCGGGATCGGCGAGGGTGCCAGGCCCGAATTGCTCCACGGCCAGTTCGCGCCGGGCGAGTTGTCTGGCCCATTCGATGGGTTGCGCGCTGTTGATGGGCACGCTGCAAAAGATTTCCCGGAACTCGACGCGACCGGCTAAGCTCATCTCGTCGCCTTCGTCAATCCATTCGGGCAGTTCCCAATCCTGCGGGAGGGGCTGCTGGAAAAATTCCTTCATCGCGAGATCAACCTTGAATTTGGACGCGCGTTCGCTGCGGGCGAGGCCTTCCAGATTGAAATCAAATTTATGACCATGCCGCTCGCCAAATTTCAGGTCGGTCTCCCAGTGTCCATACCGCAGGGGATTGGTTTCGCCGGGTGGCCAGATCCACATGTCCGGCCCGCGCGCTTCCGCCGGTTCATCGCCGTCAATCTGATTGTGATAGCCGAGGAAAAGATTTTCCAAGTCGCGCCAGTCGCGCAGGCCGGGCACCGGGCCGATGAGCCGGAGCCGCAGCTTGGGCGCATCGGCCGGCACGGTCGCCGCGTCAACCTCGGACGGGACAAAAGACCAGTCAGTCTGAAAATAGATGGAGTTGTCCAGACGCTGGCGGGGAAGAAACAATTTCAATCCGTCAGAACCCCAGAGGTTCCATTTCTGCGAGTTGATTTGCAGGCATCCGTTCATGCTTTAAAATTATTCCGAATCAGCGTTTTTTGTCGAGCCGTTTTTAGCGGGCCCGGCAAACCATAGTGGGGGCCAGTTCTTGACACGCCCATTTCCAAATGAGGTGGGATTTTTTTAATTAAATTGAGATCAAGGCTGCACTAACGCATTCGTTTGAAGCTCTGGCATCATATCAGGCACGGACTCTTGAATTAATTTTAGGGAATGGCTGGCATGATGACGCGCAACTATATTTCGATCGTTGCTTGTAAGATATTGAAGCAATACGGGAACAGCGACCATAGCTTTCGAACTAAAATAATCTCCTAACACTATTGCCGCTCGTATCCGAACTTCCTCATTGGCGTTGTTGAGAAGCCCGACCAACGGCGGAATGGCGTTCGTGCTTGTGTGTGCGAAAGCATACATCACATCATCGGCAACTTCCCCATCCTGATTTTTCAATAACTGAATCAAGGCGGGAATGGCCTGTTCAGCCGTAGGTCCCAAGGCTAAAATAATATTGACGCCTTCAAAACGCTTTTCGTTTGCCGTCTTGATCAAGATCGGGAAGCGTGGCTGATTTGGCCAGTCTCCAAAAT
>CAXUBD010000062.1:0-726 GCA_964249225.1 uncultured Verrucomicrobiota bacterium
AGATTTTCCAGAGTCCGTTGGTGCATTCGTTGAGGACATCGCCCAAGGAACTTAAAATCGCACCGCCACCGTCGCCGCCGGAAGGATATTGTTCGGAGTTAAAGTAGTTGTTGGGCGAATGCACGCTGTTGGTGGTGGTGGGCGCGGGATTGACGGAGTTGAACGAGACACCGGCGCCAAAATATTCACCCAGATTGGGGTCTTGTGAGCGGACGATGGTTAATTGAAGGCTCACGTCCACCGGATAGGGGGTGCTGATGAAACTGGCAAGAGTCATACCGGGATTGTTGTAGAGGAAGGAAACTTCATCGGAACTCACTGCGCGGTTGTAGATTTGTATGTCATCGAGCAATCCGTCGTAGCCGTTATAGCCAGTGTTATGAGGACTTGAGGGATTAGAATTACTCGCATCGGCAATGGCTCCAATGGTCAGAAGTTGCGGGTCATTCAATAAATTCGTCGCGTCTGTATCCGAAGTATCGAGCGCGCCATCTATGTAGATGTCTTTCTCGCCGGTAGTCTGATTTCGGATGACGACGATGTGATGCCAGTTTCCGTCGCTGACGATAGCCGAAGAGTTGATGGTGTCATCATAGCCACCATCTGGATTCCCGGTATTGAAAGCCACTTGCCCGCCGGTCAGGGCGACCGGAACCAAATCATTCACCAAGCCGGGAACATCGGCGGAAATAATTCCCTCGCCGTTGAAGGCATAATCATCAGGAT
>CAXUBD010000062.1:736-4376 GCA_964249225.1 uncultured Verrucomicrobiota bacterium
GTCTTCAGCCATAATGAAATCGTGAAGCTGCCGGCCAGAGTAGATAAGAGGTTCGTCGGAGCCGTCAGATAACTGCCGCCGTCAAAGAAAACTGAACTTGCGCCGGCAATGGCCTCTGAATTTGTCACGGGACCTTCGCCGCCGAAATTGCCCGCCAGGACCATATTGTTGCCGTTGCCGGAAGCATCCGCGGCCACCGCAGTGCCTTCGTCAAAATCATAATGCGCGACGAGGCCATTTGCAGCACCTCCTGCGAGGTTGGGAATGGTCGTGCCTGGGCTGGTATAAAGCGTGGCAACTTCAGTGGCCGATAACACTCCGGAATAGATTTGCAGATCATCCAAGAGGCCGGTGTAGCTGGAAAAGTTGGTGCCAGTGCCATCAATATAATAGTCCCAGCCGCCAATGGTCAGATTGTAATTATTTCCGTTGAGCGAATTGGTGGTGCCAATCTGGGAATCTTCAAAGTTGCCGTCCACATAGATTTTCTTTTCACCGGTTTGCCGGTTGCGCGTGACCGTGATCAAGTGGTAGTTGCCGTCATTGACGCTGGAGTCCGAGTGCAGCGTGTCAGAAATTCCAGAGTTGCCTCCTCGGGTGGTGAAAGCGGCTTTGCTGCCGGTGATGGATAGTGGAATCGTGTCGTTGGTATCGCCTTGTCGGTCGTTGTAGGCCCAAAATATGACTGAGCCAAAAAAGGCGTTGTTATAGTCAGCGCCGTTCGTTACGGTGGTTTTCACCCAGGTTGAGAAAGTGAAACTGCCGGCCAGTACCGCATTCAGATTGGTCAGGACTTGACTGTTTGCGGGAGTCATGGCGTCGGTGCCAAAAAACTGCACGGCGCCGCCACCCGCTTCCGCATTGGTGTTGAACTGATGCTGCGGCCCCCACCAAGTCTCACCGGACATGTCGTTGCCGTTGCCCGAACTGTCCTGGCCTACGTTGCCGCTGTTATCAAAATCATAGTGTGCCACGAGCGTATGTCCGCCTGAACCGCCGAGAACGGGCGAGCCGACGGTGAATTGTGAAGCATAAGTAAAATCACTCTCTAAAGTAGCCGTGGAAGTCCAACTGGAAATCGGTTGTGACGAATTATTCAGCGGCGTGGAGGCGACTATCTGCGCCGTCACGTTGCTGCTATAATTCACGCTGAAGCTGTTTGTGCCGTCAGGCAGCACAATTGGACAAGGCCAGGTTGTCTGGCTGGCTGGCAGGTTCGCCGATGTCTCGTAATCGTTGTTGCCGTTGGTCTCAATGTAATTGTCTTGAACATACAAACTTCCCGCCCAGTTGGTAGGACCGGTCCAGCTAAAGAGCGGCTGGCTGGTGACATTCACCGCGCCATTGGTTGGAAACAGCGCGATGGCCGGCGCGCCAAATGAATTGCTCGTCACGCCAGTGACCGTGACGGTGAATTCGTATTGATTTGTTGAAGTCGAATTAGTCACCCGGATAGACCAATAACCGTTGGTGATGCCATAGAGAAAGGCATTGAAATCGCCGTAATAATTCCCGCCGCCGGTGATGAAATTGAGGGTGTTATTGGTTGCCTGATATTGAAGCTGGGAACCGTTGGTCGGAATTTGCGGCGACGCAATCATGTAATTCCCGGTTGGGAAAGCTGGCATATTGGTGTTCGCGTTCAGAAATGGATAAAAATAGTAGCCATAGGTGTTGTGATACAAATGGATGTCCACCGTCAATCCGGCGCGCGCAACGGACGAGTCAAAAATGCAAATCGCGAAAGTTAAAAATCCCAAACGCAACAGATGTCGGATGCGGGAAATGACTGGAGTTTTCATAGTTGCAAGTGAGCGCTGGAGAATTATTCAAGGGGTAAATTAAAAAAGCTCCGGCTGGGATGATTCATGAATGCTCGTAATTGTTTTTACTTCCTCGCCAAATTAAAACAAAACCGGCGCCAAGAAGCAATAAAAAAGGCAGTGTCCTGATTTGCCGACGGAGCGCGGGCTTTAGCCCGCTTCAGCGTCCCAATTGCTTTGAACGGCGAAGCGGCATAAATGCCGCGCTCCGAAAATTAGGACGCCGCCACAAAAAACCATTTCTGCCGTCAAGTCATTTGTTGGTCGTATTTTCATCACCGCTTTGTTTTTCCACTTGCTTCACCAGTTCATTATATTTGTTCACGATGTCGTTCCGGTCCTTGACGCTGTCGTTTAATTTTTGAACAAAGCCATCGCGTTGCGCCGTGAGTTCCTGCATGGCGGCGTTTTGTTTTTTGATGCCGTCGTAGGCGTCCTTTAATTTCACCTCCAGCGTTGCCACTGCGTTGGTGTATTCGGCGATCTGGTTCGTCAGCACTTCGCTCGTGAGCTGGAGCCGGTTGAGGTCGCGCTTTTGGCCGAGAATCGTTTCAGCGTCGGTCTTGGCCGTCAGTTTGAGTCCGATGAGACTCGAATCCATTTGCGCGATTTCGTCATTCATCGTCGCGATCGAATTCGTATAGCCTTGGATGGCCGTGGATTTGTCCGCAAGCAGCTGATTAAGCTTTTCGATTTGGTTGCGCTCAACCGTTTGGTCATACCATTGATAAAGACACAACGCGCACAAACCTAGCGCCAGCATGATGAGCAAGTTTTGATGGAAATTTTTCATGATGAATTTTATGGTTGCGCCGAATCCGTTTTGACCGCGATGGCCACGCGCTGAATGCCCGTGCGTTTCACGAAATCCAAAACATAAACAATTTCGCCGTGCGTCGCCTCGCGATTGCCGGTGATATAAACCGGCACGTTCGTGTTGGCGTTGTAACAATTCGTCAACGTCGTGAACAGTTCGGGAAACGAAATATGTTTATCTTCCAGCGAAACTTGCCCTTCTTTGTCCACGTCCAAATTGATGAGATCCGGTTTTGCATTCGACGTTGCGAGCGTGGCCGTCGGCAAACTGACTTTGAGCGCGCGGACTTTTTGCATCTGCAAACTGACCATCATGAACGATGCGAGCAGAAAAAACATGATGTCAATCAGCGGAATGATTTCCAGCCGGGTGCGTTTGCGCGGAAGTGGCGAACGAATTTTCACGGGCTGATTTGATTTCCTGTCCCGTCCACCATGAACGCGACCTTCTGAATCCCCGCGCGACGAACGGCGGCGAACACATCCACCATCGCTCCGTGCAACGTGTCCTGATCGCCGCTGATATAAACGGGAAGATTGGTGTTGAGTTGAAAACGATTGCTGATGACGCGGCTCAATTCCGCCAGCGATAATTGTTTTTTCTCCAGCCAGACCGCGCCCGATTTGTCCACGGCGATGTTCATCATCTCCGGTTTGAAATCATGTTGCGCCTCCGTGGACGGCGGCAGATGAACCTTGATGTTCTGCGTCTGATCGAGTTGCAGACTGACCATCATGAACGACGCGAGCAGAAAAAACATGATGTCAATCAGCGGAATGATTTCAATCCGCGAGTGCCGGCGCTGGATGGGCGAATTCAATTTCATTTTTTTAACCGCGGATGAACACGGATGGACACGGATTTTTTTTGGACTTGGATTTCATAAAATTTTCATCGGCTTGGATTATTTAATTTAGTGGTGGCTCAATTACAAAGTTGGTGGGGGGCGGGGGGCCCCGCCCCCCGCCGGACAAATTTTTGCACCAAAACCCGGGCGCGG
>CAXUBD010000062.1:4386-5315 GCA_964249225.1 uncultured Verrucomicrobiota bacterium
AGCCGCTACTTTTAATTCGTATAATTCGTTTAAGTTTTTCATCGTGTCCATCCGTGGTTAAATTTTTTCAGGATGGTTCGCGGCAGTGATCATTACCTCGACATTCGTCGCCGCCGTTTCCAATTCAAATTGCAGACGCGCGATTTTTCCGTTGAAAAAATTGAACGGCACCAGCGCGACGATGGCGATGCCCAGACCGCACGCCGTCGCGATCAACGCCTCGCCGATGCCGCCGGTCACGGCCGCGACCGACAATTCCGCGCTGCCCACGTTCAGAAATGCGCGCATCAAACCTGTGACCGTGCCCAGCAAACCCAGCAGCCGCCGGCACGTCGGCGTTTTCAAGCGCGCCCAGAAGCTGTTCCAATTTTTTTGGATCGCGCTTTTGGCTTTCGCGCCACCACCAGAAAGAGCGTTCGCCCACGACCGCGACGACGACGAATGCGCAGACCAGCATCGGCCACATGACGGGGCCGCCTTTGAGAAAAAATTGAACAACGATGTTTGCGAGCATAAGAATTCGGAGTTAAGTTTTTTTTGTTTGTTAATTCAAAGTGAGTTTGTAGGTGATGGTCGTCTCAAAAAAACGGGTTCCGCTGATCGGCGGGATTGTCCAATGACGTTTGATAAATTCGACCGCGCTCCGATCCAAGACGGGATAGCCTGATGATTCTTTTACCTGGATGTCGGTGATGACGCCACTTTCATCAACGGTCAGGGAAACTTTCACCGAACCTTGCTGCGCTTCTTGCAGCGCGATTTTGGGATACGGCGGTTGCGGACGTTCGCCGCCTGCGCCGGCAGGTAGCTCAGGTGGTAGTGGGCTTCCTCGAGCGAGATCTTCTTCTCGTCGCGCACCAGCCAGGTCAGGTAGTCGGTGGTGTAGGAGCCGCCGGCGAAGAACTTGGTGTGCGCGCCGCCGTCGGACA
>CAXUBD010000062.1:5325-5892 GCA_964249225.1 uncultured Verrucomicrobiota bacterium
AAGAACCGCAGATCCTCGGCCGGGTGGCGATAGGGGTCCCGGGCCTTGTTCGAAGCGCTGCGTTGCGGGCCGGCCAGGAGAGCCTCTATCGCGGCATCATCGTTCGCCGCCTGCGCCGGTGCTGTTGATTCGTAAAATTGCCGCTTTCAAAGCCTTCGCCGTAGGCGCCTGGGCCAGCGCGTCGGGCACGACCAGATTTCCAATCGTGGGCACGGAAAAATTAATGGCCGGTGTGTCGAGCGTCACCGCGACGGCTTGCGGCGCGATGGTTTTGTCTTCGGAAGTTTCCGTTTTCTGATTTTCCATAGTCGGCGGCGTTGGCAGAGGCTCAAAGATCATCGGGACAATTTCCTGCGCGCGCGGCGCCGGCTCGACAAAACCAGGCGCGCGTTTTGCCCCGATCAGACCGATCAACAGAAAGAGGAGGCAAATTGAATTGGTCCACGCCAGTTTGCGGTTGGCATCGCGGTTCGCCGTCGGCAGGCAAAGGCGCGCCAGTTCGTCTTTCAACTCGTAGCCGCGCGCCGCTTGATTTGCCTCCGTTTTTTTCAACAAAAAAAGTCGTTA
>CAXUBD010000062.1:5904-6232 GCA_964249225.1 uncultured Verrucomicrobiota bacterium
CCGCCATAAAACGAGCGTCCGTCGCCCGGATGAAAAACTTGCGAAGTGGCGTCGCCATCGCCGATCAGATCCACGGCGGCGGCATAATTTTCATCCGTCAGATTTTTCGCCTCGACGAAAACCGAGTATTTTGATTTTCCCCAGTTGCCGGCATAACCGATTTTGAATCCGAGCAGCGCATAGGAGCCGGCGTAAAGCGTGTTTGCCTGATCAACCGGATAGCGTGTAAAATTGCACTGCACGTTCGGCCCCGCGTAAAAACCGCACGGCGATTCATACATCAAATTCGCTTCATAAACGTGGACGGGAATCGCGGCCAGCCGGTTGT
>CAXUBD010000062.1:6242-11142 GCA_964249225.1 uncultured Verrucomicrobiota bacterium
TCAATGCCCTGATGATAGGAACGCGCGACATTCACATCACCACGATCTTGTCCCAGGTCGTCGAAAAGATCTTGGAGTTCGTTATGCACCCAAGAATGGTAAAGCGCCAGGTCCCAGTCGAAGCGTCCTTGCTGGCCGCGCGTGCCGAGTTCGATTGTCCACGCGCGTTGCGGTTCCAGCGGCGTATAGACCAAACTGTCGCCCGGATCATCACCAAAAGTAACCATGTTGTCGAAGGAAGGCGGCTGCCAGCTCCGGCTGAAATTGATGAAGGCCTGGCTGTCGTTATTTAATTCGTAGAGCAAGCCGATTTTTGGATTCACGGTGTAAAAATCATTTTCGTGCGATTGGTCGCCAACTTGATTGTCGTTGAAATCGTCATAAAAATGGCGCAGCACATAAATCGCCTGCAAACCGGTCAACAGCGAGAGTTTTTCCGTGAGGTAATGCTGATTTTCCAGATATACCGGCACGTTGACCGACAGTTCCAAATCTTTCGCAATGGTCGCGCCTTCGTCCCCGCCGAGATTTTCAAAATTATGATCCTGCTCGGTTTCAAACGCCGGACTGACACCGATGGTCAAAATATTTTGCTGGCCGAAAAGTAAATTGTGCGTGACGGAATTCAAATTGATGCCGCCATCGTCTGCGTGATAATTTTGGATTCCCTGCTCATAATCGCTCGGATCATAAAAACCTTTTTCCAGCAATTCGCGATGCCACCAATAAATGCTCGCGTCCAATTCGTGGCCGTCTTTTTCGTAACTGACTTTGTCGGCGAGCCGCACATAATACCATTGCTTGCTATAATCCTGCGGAGCCGCGAGCGGATCGGCCATTCGCGGATCGGTTTCAAAATCATGTTGATCCAATCCGCCGGGCAACTGGCGATTCTCCTGATCCACCGTCAGGTAAAAACGATTTTCCAAGTTGTCGCTGATTTTGTATCCCAAGTCAGTGAACAAAAGTTCCGTGTTTTCCTGGCTGTGCGCGCGATAGCCATCGCGATAACGCGCCGACAGCGACGCATAATAATCTAGTTTTCCATCAACGCCGGCCGCGCTTGCGTCGCCGCGCATGAAACCATAACTGCCGCCTTCCAGTTGCAGTTGATACGGCGGCGCATCGTAACCCGTGAACGGAACGAGATTGACCGCGCCGCCCATCGTCAACGAACCGTATTTGAAAGCCGTCGCGCCGCGATAAACTTCAGCATATTTCAAAGTGCTCACGTCAAAATCCTCGATGATCGTCTCGCCGTCGCCCTGATCGAAACTGATTCCATCCAGCAAAAATTCCACGCCGAGCGGTTCGTCATCCGATTCAATGCCCGAACCGCGAATGGAAACCTTGGAGATTTCCACGCCGTTTTCACTTTGCATGAACAAGCCCGGCACGTTCTGCAGCAGATCCTGAAAATTGGACGCGCGGCCCTTTTTCATTTCGTCCGCCGTCTTGATCGTGAAGCCGCCGGGAATTTGTTTGTTTTGCGCGGCAGCTTTTTCAGCGGAAGGTGAAGTCAATGATTGAGGAGAATTGGTGCCGATGACGGTAATGGGCGGCAACAGCCTCGGCTCATTAGTGGATGGAAAATCCGCCGCCGCCAAAACGCCTGCGCCGAACAATGGAATGATCATACTGAGAACAGGTTTGAAGTATGACATGTTTTAGAAATTAAAAGATTACAATCGGGCGGTCAATCTGAACCGCACCGCTTCGATAATCCACGCCGGCCTTGCGAAAGACCGGCGTGGAAATGATGTTGCGATGCGTCAAAACACATAACTCAACGAACCGAAGAAGCCCAGCCGCGCGCCGAATTGCGCGGCGTTGACGCCGACGCCGGAGCCGTCGCGCAGTTCGTAGGAATTGTCCGTGAGGTTCACGACATCAATGCGCGCTTTCAAAACCTGGCTTTTGCGGATTTTAAAACTTTGCTCCGCGCCGAGATTGACCGAGTAATAAGCCGGAACGGTCGTGCCATTAGGAATCGGATTTCCCGCCGGCGTTCCGTCTTCCGTGCCGCCACCGTCGGCGCGCAAACCGCTGCCGTAAATGGCATCCACATAAACGCGTGTGGCGGCTTTGCTCGATTCGTTCCAAGTGTAGGCCGCGCCGAACGATCCGCTCAAGGTCTGGTCGTGATCCAGATAAATCCAGTGGTTGCGGACATAAGCGAGGTCGCTGCCTGGACCATCCGCCCCGAACAGGAACTGCGCGGAATTCCAGTCTTCACCTTTTGCGACCGAGTAAGCGAGGTTTGCGTAAGCGGAAAATCCGCCGTGCGTGTAATTTGCGGTGAACTCCACGCCGTAAATTTCTCCCTTCGCATAATTGAACGCCGAAAGAATCAGCGTCTGCCCGAACAATCCGTCGTCAAGCTGGTTCTTGGCTTCTTTGTAATAACCGTCCACGCCGACTTGCAATCCGGGCGCAAGTTTCTGCGTGATGCCCGCGTCGAAATAATTCGCGCGCTCGGCTTTGACCGGATCCGACCGGTCGTTTCCGGTTGAGTTTGAAGTGCCGTCGAAAAGTGCCACGTCGCCGCCGGAAACATTTTCAATCGGCGGCGGCGTGAAATAGCGCGCGTAGCCCGCGTGCAACGTCGTCGCGTCCGTCGGTTTGTAGATGAAGTTGATGCGCGGGCTGATTTGGTTTTCGTTGTCGAACGACGAATTGAAAACGTCGAAGCGCGCGCCGTAATTCACGGTGAACTTGGAAAACATTTTCCATTCGTCCTGCAAATAAAAACCGTAGAATTGTCCATGCAACGCGTGGTTGTCCACGATGGTGCGCTGGTCTGTCGGATTTTGGGTGATCGGATCCAAATCGAAAACCGTCGTACTCGTGTCGGCGGAAACAGATTCGTCCAACAGCATCACACCGCCGCGAATCGTGTGTTTGTCGCCGAGATTGTAACTCGCATCGGCCTGCAATCCGCCGGAATAAAGTTTGCGGTTCACGTCGCTGGCCACGCCGTTGAAGTAAAGATCGCCGATGGGATCGGGCAGGAAATGCACGTCGCTGTTGCGGCCGATGACGGAAGCTTGCAAGTTTAAATCGGCGAGCGATTTCTGGTAGGTCACGACGCCGTAATAATTTTGTTCGTTCTGCCGTTCGTTCAGGTCGGACGAATTCAAATTTCCCGGCAACCATTGCGCGCCGCCGGGCGCGGTGCCCGCCGCCAAGCCCGCTGTGTCGGGAACTTCAAATTCACTGTAAGACGCGCTGCCCATGAAACTCACGCGGCTCGTGTCGTCCAAAACGTAGGAAAAATACATGAACGTCTTGTATTGATCCGTGTCGTCGTGGATCGCGTCGTGGCTGGCCGTGGGATTTTCGATGCCGAGCGAATTGTGTTCGTAGCTGCCGTCAATGAAGTAACTCAATTTTCCCTGCGAACCGCCGTATTCAAAACTCGGCCGGATCGTGTCGTGACTGCCGCCGTAAATTTCCGTTTCGCCGCCGTTCTCAAACGCGCCGCTTTTCGTCTGGATGTCCACGACACCCGCCGTGCGAAAACCGTATTGCGCCGGCAGCGAGCCGGTGATGAGCTGCATGGATTCGACAAAACGCGGATCGAGTTCCAGTCCGAAACCCGTGATGCCTTCCGGCAACAAAACGTCGTTGATGCGATATTGCAAATTCGCGTGCTCGCCGCGAATGTGCAGATCGCCGTTCGCCGCCGAATCCTGCGCCACGCCCGGCGCGCGCAAAATGATTTCGTTAAACGGCGCGTTGCCGCCCTGCGAGCCGTTCGCGATTTGATCCTTGTTGATCGTGTAAGCCGTCGCGCCCAAATCCGGCAGGATTTGGTTGCGCGCCTGATTTAATTTGCCGACGACCGTGACGTTGCCGAGGTCGGTGACATTCGTGGAACTGCCCGACGTGACGGAATTTGTTCCGACAACTGCGTTTGTTTGCGCCAACGCCGTTCCGCCGCACGACAGTGCGACCGACGAAATGACCGCCCAATATTTTCTGCGATTCAATTTTTTCTGCTCTGCAAAAGATTTCATAAATTTCAAAAGGTTAAAAATTTTAAAGACACTGCCGCGAATCTTTATGGATTCGCGCTTTGCGAAACGCACATGGCGCGACGCAAAGATTTTATTTATTGGAAATAATTTTCAGACGAAGCGACCGGGCATCGTCCGAATCCGATTGGAATTAAGCAGCGAAGCAGAGAGCAGGCGGACCGCGGCCATTCGGAAGATTTTCAATGGCCGGACTAAAAACGGAGAAATCAATTTGCGGCGTGACCTCGATCCAGATCATCGGCGCGACAACCGGCACGTCGCAAGCTCCCGAGTCAACCTTGCCATGCGCCAGCGCGACGACCGTGCAATCGTCATTATCAGGAATCGCGCCGCCGTGCAGCCACGCGTGCAGCGGCGTCCACGTCTCGGCCACCGCCATGAACAGCCAGACGGCGAGCGAAAGAATTGCGGTCGCCGCGTAAAAACGCTGGCGCGGGCGGCGGCTGATTTGACACTTTCCGTGTTGCAAAGCGTTTGCAATATAGCAAACGGCATTTTTCTTGCAAGGATTTTTGAAACGAATTATTTCCCGCAGCAGTTCTTGTATTTCTTGCCGCTGCCGCAAGGGCAGGGGTCGTTGCGCCCGACTTTCGGGCCGGTGCGGACGGGCTTGGCTTTGGCCTGGGCTTCCGTTGCCGCCGCCGCTTCGCTGACCATGTCGCTGGCTTTTTTGCCGGTCGCATCCGGCGCCGGCGTAACCCCACCGAACGCGCTGGGGTTTTGGTGCAAGGTCTGTTGCGGCGCGTTGCGCAGAAAATTTTCAAACGCGAGCATGCTCGACGCGCTGCGGAAAACGTTGTGGCAGATTTCCGTTTTCACGTTGACCATGAGCTGGTCAAAAATCTTGAACGCCTCAGATT
>CAXUBD010000062.1:11152-11755 GCA_964249225.1 uncultured Verrucomicrobiota bacterium
TCGTGTAGCGCTCGACGGTCGCGAGTTTTTGCGGATCCTCAAAACTGACTTTCAATTCGTAAGCCTCGCGGATTTTGTCGCTGATGAAATTGCAGGCGGCGAATTGCGCGGGCGTCAAGCCATCGTAAATCGAGCCAGACACGGGCGGTTCCGTCCCCGCCTCGGCGGCCTTGACGATTTCGGTTTCGGGCATTCCGAGCGGAAAATTCAGGTTTACCCAGTCGGCCAGCCCACGCACTTTCCATTCGGTCGTGTCGCTGTCGGCAGTGGTGAATTCCTCGACTTTCAAAATCACCACTTCCTCGATGATATCCATCAGCCGGTCGCGGACGTCGTCGGAGTTGATAATTTCATTGCGGAAACCGTAAATGACTTCGCGCTGCTTGTTCATCACGTCGTCGTATTCGAGCGTGCGTTTGCGCTGCTGGAAATTGTGCTGCTCGACGCGCCGTTGCGCCTGCTGGATGGAACGGTTGAGCAGGGGGTGCGTCAATTCCTGGCCTTCTTCGAGTCCCATTTTTTCCATCAACTTCACGATGCGATCCGATCCGAACAGCCGCATCAAATCGTCTTCGAGCGAAATGAAAAAATGCGACGAACCCG
>CAXUBD010000063.1:0-674 GCA_964249225.1 uncultured Verrucomicrobiota bacterium
GACTGTCCACAAACGCGCTCATCAGCAATCTGCATCTGAATCTGTCCGTGCCTGCCAGCGTGCTGGAAAATGCTGCATGGACCACCGTCAGAGGTTCGAAGCAATAAATTCTTGCGCAACTCACTTGATAAAATTTGACACATGATCCGCTCATTCGCATTCACGACACAGGGCAAACTCCACTCGAAAGACATCGAGACGTTCCTGATGCCGACACTGCTGGCGGACACGAACCTTTTCCTCTGGGTTGATCTGGAAAACCCGACGCAGGCGGAATGGAAGGAAGTGCTGGAGAAAATTTTCCATTTTCATCCGCTGTCCATTGAGGATTGCGTGCAGCCGAGTCCGTCGCCGAAGGTTGAGGAATATTCCCCGAAGGAAGGTGATCTGTTCACGCCGTATCTGTTCATGGTAATCCATGCGGTGGATTACAGCCGCAAGGACGGCTGTTTCGGCACGAGCGAGCTGGATTTTTTCCTCGGCAAAAATTTTCTCGTGACGTATCACGATAAACCGTTGCGCAGCGTTTCGACGGTCGAAGAGCGCGCCTGCAATGGCACGATGGGTATCGCGCGCGCGCCCGACCGCGTGGCGCATTCGCTGCTCGACACGCTGGTGGACAATTACAAGCCGGCGCTCGAAGACTTGTCGCTGGAAATCGCGGAGTTGGAACA
>CAXUBD010000063.1:684-1164 GCA_964249225.1 uncultured Verrucomicrobiota bacterium
AGCCGGGCAAGGAAACGCTGAACAAAATTTTGCAGGTCAAAAAAGAAGTCGTGCATTTGCGCCAGATCATCGGGCCGCAATGCGAGGTGCTGTCGCGGTTCGCGCGCGGCGAATTCAAGCAGGTGCGCCCGACGCTCGTGCCGTATTTCCGCGACGTTTACGATTCGCTGTTTCACATCGGCGAGGTGGCGCCCGGCTATACGGATTCGCTCACGGGCATTTTGCATGTGTATCTGAACATGTCGTCCAACCAGACCGGTGAAGTGGTGAAATTGCTGACGCTCATCACCGTCATCACCACGCCGCTGATGATGATCGGCACTTGGTATGGGATGAATTTCAAAGACATGCCGGAACTCGATTATCAGCACGCGTATCCGATCGCCTTCGGCCTCATGCTGCTTTCCACGCTGGCGACCTTCCTGTATTTCAAAAAGAAAAAATGGTTTTGAGCGGCGCGCCGGAATCACGGTTGTGAAG
>CAXUBD010000063.1:1174-11709 GCA_964249225.1 uncultured Verrucomicrobiota bacterium
GTCCACGATGTGCAGGTCAATGCCCGGCGCATGGTGCATGAAAAACTCCAGGACGTTCGGGCGCAGGAACTGCCACCAATGACGCTGGCTTGTGCCGAGCACGACGAGATTGACGTCGTTTTCGCGGCAATATTTCAACAGCGCCTCGCAGACATTCTCGCTTTCCAAAACCGTGACGCTGCCGCCCAGTTCGGTTGCCAGCTGGACATTCTGGATGAATTTCCGCTGCAGGTCGGATGGGATGTTCAGCGGGTCTTCCTTTTTGCGCCGCACATAAACCGCCATCCACTCGCGGTTCAAACGCCCCGCGAGCCGTGACGACACGCGCAGCAATTTCGCGGTCGTGACGGGATTGGTGCTGATGCAGACGGCGATTTTTGCGCTGACCTCCGGCTCGGAAACGGCGCCGGTGCGCGGGCGCTGGTCAAGGACGTTGGCGGTTTCGCGCAACGCCAGTTCGCGCAATTCGTTCAAATTATTTTCCGTGAAAAAATTTTCCAGCGCGGCGGCGGCGCGGTCTTTCGGATAAATTTTCCCCTGTTTCAACCGCTCACGCAATTCGTCGGCGGTCAAATCCACGTTCACGACGTGGTCGGCCTCCAGCACAAAACGATCCGGCACGCGCTCGCGCACGTCCACGCCCGTCGCACGCAACACCGTGTCGTGCAGGCTTTCGAGATGCTGGATGTTCATCGCCGTGATGACGTTGATGCCCGCGAGCAGCAAGTCATGCACTTCGAGATAGCGTTTGGGATGCTGCGAACCGGCGACGTTCGTGAACGGCAATTCGTCCACGACGCAAACGGTCGGGTAGCGTTTGAAAATCGCGTCAACGTCCAGCACCTCGACCGTGTGGCCGTTGTGTTCGACTTTTTTGCGCGGAACGATTTCCAGGCCGGCGAGCAACGCCTCGGTTTCCTTGCGCCCGTGCGTTTCGACCCAGCCGATGACGACGTCCACGCCGGCATTTTTCAGGCGATGCGCTTCTTCAAGCATCGCGTAGGTTTTGCCGACTCCGGCGGCGTGGCCGAGATAAATTTTTAATTTTCCCAGCCGGCTTTTTTCGATCAGCCGCAAAAAATCTTCGGGTTTCAACCGTGCAATCGGAGGCGGTTCCATGCCGGAAAGAAACAACTTCTGCGGCCGTTGGTCGAGCGTGAAGTTGAGCAGGCTGACGCCGCCGGCATCTCCGTTGAGCCGGCGAATAGAAACGGAACCTCTGCGGAACGCCGCGGCGTTCGCCTGATAAATTCCAAATTCAGCCGCAACCAGAATCATTAAGAAAAACTTTGCCAAACGCCCCGCCGCCGCGTCTCATTTCCAAACGAACATGGCGCGAACCCATTTGATTTTAATTCTCGGCGCGATTTTTTTTCTGCCGGCGCGATTTTTTGCCGGCGTCATTTATGAGCCCAGCGCCATCGCGCCGCCGACGCCGGTGCGCGAATTTCGCGCCGCGTGGATCGCGACCGTCGCGAACATTGACTGGCCATCCAAACCGGGCTTGAGCGTCGTGGAACAAAAAACTGAATTGCTCAATCTGCTCGACCGCGCGGCGCAGTTGAAATTCAACGCCGTTTTTTTTCAAGTGCGCACGGTGAGCGATGCGTTTTACGCCTCGCCCACTGAGCCGTGGTCGGAATATCTCACGGGCCGGCAAGGGCGGCCGCCGTCGCCGTTTTACGATCCGCTCGCGTTCGCCGTGGCCGAGGCGCACAAGCGCGGACTGGAATTGCACGCATGGTTCAATCCGTTTCGCGCCGGGCATCCGGAATCCAAATCGCCGCCCGCGCCCAATCACATCACGCGCCTGCATCCCGAATTGGTCTGGCATTACGGCGGCCAAACCTGGCTTGACCCCGGCGAGCCATCCGTGCAAATCCGCGCGCGGGCGACCATGCTGGATGTGGTGAGACGCTACGACGTGGATGGCATCGTGCTCGACGATTATTTTTATCCCTATCCCGAAAAAAATTCCGCCGGGCAGGAAATGAATTTTCCCGACGACGCGACCTGGAAAAAATACGGCGTCAACAGCGGCTTGAGCCGCGACGACTGGCGCCGGGAAAATGTGAATCGCTTCGTTCAAAAACTTTCGCAGGAAATCAAGACGGTGAAACCGTGGGTGCAGTTCGGCATCAGCCCGTTCGGGATCTGGCGTCCGCAAAATCCCCCGTCAATAAAGGGTTTTGACGCTTACACGAAAATTGACGCCGACTCCCGCAAATGGCTCGTCAACGGCTGGGTGGATTATCTGTCGCCGCAACTTTACTGGCCGGTCGCGTCGCGCGAACAAAGTTTTCCCGTGCTGCTCAACTGGTGGCTCGCGCAAAATGTCAGAGGCCGCCACCTCTGGCCGGCCTTGTATGATGCTGCCGTCGGTGAAAAGTTTTCGGCGGATGAGATCGCGCGGCAAATTCAAATCCTGCGCGAGCAATCCGTCAACAGCGGCGAAATCCATTATCATCTGCGCAGCGTTTTGGAAAACCGCGCGCTCACGGACGCGGTCCGCGCCGCGTATGCGCTGCCCGCGCTCGTGCCGGCGTCGCCGTGGATTCAAGCCGCGCCCCCAGACCAACCGAAAATGAAACTCACGGTTGAAAAAAATTCCGTGCGCGCGCAATGGGAAATTTCCAGCGACGAAAAAGTCCGCTGGTGGTTGCTGCAATTTCGCGCGAACGCGATCTGGACGACGGAAATTTTTCCCGCGAACCAAACGAGCCGCACATTTGAAAATTCCAGCCCGGACGCCATTGCCATCCGCGCCGTGGACCGTTTGGGAAATCTGAGCGCGCCGGCGGTTTTATCACCCCGAAAATTTTTACCGGCGAACACCGGCAAAGGCGCGTTGAAGTTGAAGCGATTTTTATTTTGATTTACGATATACGAATCCATTCGCCATCGGCCACGTCGCGTAAATCGTAAATCGGCAATCGTAAATTAAAAATTGGTTTTGGAAGGGCTGTAAGCCGAATTCTGTCTTCACTCTTTCGAGCGGAGAGAATCATTTGTCTGAGCGACCGATACCCGAAACCTGTCTCGCTTTCACGAGACGCGGAACGAGCCGCTCCTCGGTTTCCTATTTGGCCTTGCACCCGATGGGGTTTTCCGTGCCGCGTCGCTTGCGCTTCGCGCGGTGGTCTCTTACACCACCTTTTCACCCTTGCCGCATCGAACAGACTGCGGCGGTCTAATTTTCTGTGGCACTTTCCGTCGGAAAATCTTTCAACTTTCCGCCCGCGTGTATCTCAATCGAACGGACTTGAGTTACGCGGCATCGCGCCCTGCGGTGTTCGGACTTTCCTCTTCCGGCTTGCGCCAAAAGCGATTCTCCGCCCTTCCAAAACCGCTATCATCGTAGCGGAAGTTGGAAAATTTTCAAGCCGCGCGTTAATAAAATGAACGACAATTTTTCTTTTGCCACAATGGGGCGTTGTTGGTGTAATCTATTTTGCAGCAGAAAAACGATTGCCGTTATGATTACGCAACTGCGATTTCAAAATTTCAAAGCGTTGAAAAACGCCGAGCTTAAACTCGGCGCGTTCAATGTCATTGTCGGCCCGAACGGCAGCGGCAAAAGTTCTGTGTTGCAATCACTCAAGGCGCTTGGTGAACCAAACACAATTAACTGGGGGCTTTCCACCACAGTTGGAATGCAGCCACCAACTCTTTCAATCAGCGTCACATTGAAAGTCAAAGATAGGGATGAAAACCTAAAACTAGGCTTTCATCCGCAGTTTGGTTGGGGTGTTATGCGCGAACCTGGTCCGCAACTGCTAGCTCATGCAGGCATAACAGGACAGGAAATCATTTCTGTTTTGAACAGAGTAAAAATCTTTTCGTTTGAGACTGCTTCGTTAGGACAACCTGTGAGTGCCCAACAGATTAACGAGTTGCAACGGGATGGAAAAAATCTTGTTGGTGCGCTCACCAACTTACGCGATAAAGACGAAGAAGCTTACAACCGATTGCGTGAAGAATTTCAACGGTGGGTTCCAGAATACGACGCCATGGTATTTAATAACGATCCGGGCGGGCTTCGTTTTCTCAACTTACGCCAGAAAATTTCACGGCAGACCATCCTTGCTTCACAAGCGAGCGAGGGCACTTTGCTCGCACTGGCACTTTTGACTATTGTTCACCAGCCCACGCCGCCGGTTTTGATTGGTTTGGAAGAACCTGACCGTGGATTGCATCCGCGATTGTTACGCGAATTGCGTGATGCGCTGTATCGTTTGAGTTTCCCGACCGATTTCGGAATCAAACGCGCGCCGGTGCAAGTTGTGGTCACAACCCATTCGCCGTTCTTCCTCGATTTGTTCAAAGACCATCCTGAACAAGTCATCATCGCCGAAAAAAAATCGGATGGCACGGCGACGTTCAAAAATTTGAGCGACGACAAGGAATTGCGCGAACTCATCGGTGATGCGCCGCTGGGCGAAATCTGGTATAGCGGCGTCTTGGGCGGCGTGCACGTTGCGGCTTGATGCGCGTCGCGATCTTGAGCGAATCATCCGCCGATGAATCGGCGTTGAGAATTCTTGTGGACGCATTGCTTGGTGTCAAAACCACCCACGTCGCCATGAATTTGGAAAGCCGAGGATGGCCTGCTGTTCGCAACATTCTGCCTGCCATTTCAAAAACGCTCCAATATCGGACTGATGCCGAAGGCTTGGTTGTCGTGGTGGACTCCAATCATACTTATCTGTCAGGCGACGAGCCAAAAAACCGGCTGCGAGATTTTCGTGAGCTGGTGCAGCGTTGCCAGCAACAATTGAAACCTGTGTCCGGGCGCGTTCCGTTAAAAATTGCCGTTGGTGTAGCAGCCCCGGCAATCGAGGCTTGGTGGCTCTGCAAATCCAACTTACACATTAGCGAAGCCGCTTGGGAAAAAGGTCTTGTTGAAAAACGCGAGCCTTATTCAAAACTGGAATTGAAGAAACAGCTTTACGGTTCGGATTATCGTTCTCTCGAATTGATGACGCGGAAAATGACCGAGGCGGCACAGGAAATATCCATAGATTTATTCGCATTAGAACGGGCATTTCCAAACGGTTTCGGAAATTTGGCGAACGAACTTCGCAGTTGGCGGCGGATTGGTTGATGATGTTTTTCTAATCGCCGCCCGTCAGCGCCATGTCGCGCGTGAAATAAAGAATCCGGCCGCAGTTCGGACAGGTCACGATTTCCTTCTGGCCCTGGCAGCTCACGAGAATCTGCGCGGGCAGTTTCATGTGGCAGCCGCCGCACGCGGCGTGATCCACGCCCACGACCACGTTGTCGCCCTTGCTTTTCAACAGCCGGTCGTAACGGCTGCGCGCGGCATCATCCACCGCCGCCGCGAGTTCCGCGCGGCCCGTCTGCAATTCCGCAAATTCCTTTTTAAAATTTTCCTCGCGCTGGGCAAGCTGCGTGATCTGGCCCTCGGCAAATTTTTTCGCCTCGTTCGCCTCGGCCGTCGCGCGCGCGACTTCTTTTTGCGCGGCCTCGGCCTGCTCCATCAAAACGATTTCCTTGTCCTCGATCTTCGTGATGTCGGCCTTGCACGTTTCAATTTCATGCGCGAGCGCGCGGTATTCCTCGTTCTTGCGCGTCTGCAACTGCTGGTTCGCGTATTTTTCGATCTGCGTTTTTTTCGTCTCCACCTCGAGTTCGAGCTGCTTGCGCTCGGATTCGATCTGTTTGACGCGAAGTTTGGCGGCCTCGAATTGGCTTTGCGTGGCGGCGGCCTTGGCGCGCAGGCTTTCGCGTTCGGGTGCGATTTGGGCGAGTTCCTGTTGCACGCGATGAATTTTCCGGTCGCGATCCTGCAAGATCAAAAGTTTCTCAATCGTTTCCAGCATTGGGACGTGGATGCTAACTGGCGTTTTCGCGCAAGTCAAAAAGCTTTTCCGCAGATGACGTGGATTCCGCAGATTAAAAATTCTCAAGCCCTGCGAAAATTCGCGCCATCTGCGGATGAAACTTGCACCGGCAAATTCATTTTGCAGTTTCACGTTTCGCGGCTAACCTGTGTTCATGCGCTTCATCGGTAATGTCATCGAAAAACTGCAGCGGCATCCCAAACGGGTCGTGTTCCCGGAAGGCGAGGAACCGCGCATCTTGCAGGCCGCGCGGCAATTTTTCGCGCTGCGGCTCGGCGCGCCCATCGTGCTGGGCGACCAGGCGAAAATCAAGGAAGTCGCCGAGGCGATGAAAATTCCACTCGAAGGCATCCGCGTCATCAATCCCGCGACCAGCGAGGACCTGGAAAATTTTTCCAAACGTTTTCATTCGCTGCGCCGCGAAAAAGGATTGCGCGCCACCGAGGCGCGCGAGGCGATGCAACAGCCGAATTATTTCGGCACGATGATGCTCGCGATGCACCAGGCGGACGGCTTGATTTCCGGCGCGTCGCACAACACCGGCAGCGTGCTGCGTCCGCTGTTTCAAATCATCAAGGTCGCGCCGGACATCGCCACGGCTTCGAGTTGCATGGTGATGGAAGTCGAGGACACGCGCATCGGCGAAAACGGCGTGCTATTCATGGCAGATTGCGGCGTTATTCCCGATCCAACGGTGGATCAACTGGCGGACATCGCGGTTTCGACGGCGCGGCTCGCGCGGCATTTGCTCGGCGTGAAACCGCGCGTCGCCCTGCTCTCTTTTTCGACCAAAGGCAGCGCGTCGCATCCGAGCGTCGGCAAGGTTCAGGCCGCGACCGCGCAGGCGAAGCACAAGGCGGCGCAATTATTTTTGGAGGCGGATTTCGACGGCGAACTGCAAGTGGACGCCGCGCTCGTTCCTGAAATTGCCGAAAGAAAGTTGCACGACAGCCAGGTCGCCGGCCGCGCGAACGTTTTGATTTTTCCCGATCTCAATTCCGGCAACATCGCGAGCAAGCTCGTCCGCATCGTCAGCCGCGCGAATGCTTACGGACAAATTTTATTGGGACTGAACCGTCCGGCGGCGGATGTTTCGCGCGGTTCAAGCGCGCACGACATTCTCGGCGTCGCGTCCATCATCGGCGTGCAGGCGACGGATTATCAAAAACTGTATCCGGGCGCGGATGCGCATTTGCCGGGCGAATAAAAAAAATGAAGAATGAAAAATGCCGAATGGAAACCTTACTTTCGCGAAGCGAAACCCGGGGACGAAAATGCGATTCACGAAGCGCACATGAGATCAATTCGTGAAATCTGTGTGAAAGATCATGGTGAAGACGAGGTTCGCGGTTGGGGAAATCGGCCAATTGGCAATCGCTGGGTCAATGCCATCAAAGACGGATATGTATTGGTAATCGAAAATGATGGCAATATTTATGGCCACGGCTATGTTCGGATATTTCAGGAAAACGATGAAAAAAAAGCTCATATTCACGGGCTTTATCTGACGCCGGAGGTTTTACATCAAGGATTTGGATTTCAACTGTCCCAAATGATGTTGGAAAAGGCACGAAACGCCGGCGCAAAATCTGTGACCCTTGAATCTTCCATCACGGCTTATAATTTTTACAAACGTCTTGGCTTTACCGACTCTGGCCCGATGAAATTTTACGAGATTGGAGGTTCTTCAGTGAGAGGTTTTCCGATGATGCTCAAATTTCTTTCATGAACTCTTCCACCCCAAGAGTCTTCATCGCCGCCACGCGCCAGAACGACGGCAAGACCACCACATCGCTCGGCTTGTTCGGGGCCTTGAAAAAGCGGCTGGGGCGCATCGGCTACATCAAGCCCGTCGGCCAGCGCTTCGTGGAAATCGAGGAGCAAAAAATTGACGAGGACACCGTGCTGATGGACGCGGTATATCCGATGAATTGTCCGCTCGTAGACATGAGTCCGATCGCCGTCGAGCCGGATTTCACGCGCAAATATCTCCAGTCGTCCAACAACGAGGCGCTCGTGAAAAAAATTCTCAAGGCGTTCGACCGCGTCGCGTGGGAAAAAGATTTTGTGCTGTGCGAAGGCAGCGGCCACGCGGGCGTTGGTTCCGTTTTTGATCTGTCCAACGCGCAGGTCGCGAAAATTCTCGGCTGCAAAGTCATCATCGTCACGCAAGGCGGCATCGGCAAACCGATTGACGAAGTTTCGCTGAATCAGGCGTTGTTCGAAAAAGAAGGCGTCGAGATCATCGGCGTCATCATTAACAAAGTTACCGAAGAAAAAATTCCGGAGATCACCCGGTTCGTCCGCAGCGGCCTCAAGCGCAAAGGACTCGAACTGCTCGGTGTTTTGCCGCACGAACAATTGCTGTCCAACCCGACCATGGATTTGATCCGCGACGAATTGCGCGCCGAACTGCTCAACGCGCCGCCGACGTTGCACGCGCCCGTGGACGACGTGGTCGTCGGCGCGATGAGCGCGCAAAACGCGATGCGTTTTTTCAAGCGCGGCGTCCTGCTCATCACGCCCGGTGACCGCGAGGATATTTTGCTCGCCGCCGGCGCGATGACGAATCCGCAGAGCGAGGAAAAAATGGCGGGCATCGTCCTCACCGGCGGATTGCGACCGGACACCAGCGTGCTCAAAGCCATTCAATCCATCCCAATTCCCGTGTTGCTGGCTGGCGCCGACAGCTATCAAGTCGCGTCGAAAGTCCACAACCTCATCGTCAAGACGCGGCCGGCCGACGCGGAAAAAATTTCCCTTATCCGCGACATCGTCGCCCAGCACATCAACGTCAAAAAAATAATTGATTCGCTCTGATCGCAAATGAAGCTGCCACTTTCTCCATTTTTAAAAACCTTGCCGATTTACCAACCCGGCCGACCGATTGAAGAAGTTGCGCGCGAAATGAATTTGCCTGCCGACTCGATCATCAAAGTCGCCTCGAACGAAAATCCATTCGGCCCTTCGCCGCTCGCGCTGGCCGCGATGCAGAAAATTCTAGGAAACCTCAATCTGTATCCCGACGGCAATGCGTTTTACCTAAAACAAAAACTTGCGACCAAACTCGGAGTCGAAACAACAAATTTAGTTTTAGGCAACGGCTCGAACGAAATCATCGAATTCGTCGCGCACGCGTTGCTCGCGCCGGGCAACGACGTTGTGGTTTCGCAATTCTGTTTCGCGATTTATCCCATCGTCGCAAAAATGTTCGGTGCAAATCTCGTCATCGTTCCGGCAAAAGATTACGGACACGATTTGCCCGCGATGCTCAAGGCCATCACGCCAAAAACGCGGATTGTTTTTGTCGCGAACCCAAACAACCCGACTGGCACGCTCGCGACGCGCGAAGACGTGATTCAATTCGTGAACGACGTTCCTGACGACGTCCTGCTCGTGATGGACGAGGCTTACATTGAATTTCTGGACGACGCGGTGGATTTGGTTCCGCTGATCCGGCTTGGCGTTCGGAAAAATTTGATTTTGATGCGGACGTTCTCGAAAATTTACGGCCTCGCCGGATTGCGCATCGGCTACGGCATCGGCAATCCTGATTTGATCGCAGCGCTCGAAAAAACGCGCCAGCCGTTCAACATCAATTCCCTCGCGCAAGCCGCCGCGCTCGCCGCGTTGGACGACGACGAACATATCCGCAAAACGCGGTCGAACAATTTCGCCGGGCTGGATTTTTTCCGCCGCGCGTTCCGCGATTTGAAACTGGAATTCGTCCCGTCGTTCGCGAATTTTATTTTGGTCCGCGTCGGTGAAGGCCAGAAAATTTTTGACGCGATGCAGAAGCAAGGCGTGATTGTGCGTCCGATGGGCGGCTATCAATTGCCGGAATGGATTCGCATTTCCATCGGTACGCCGAAAGAAAATCAACGCTGCCTTGATGTTTTGAAAAAATCTTTAAGACGGGATTAACAGAATTTTACAGGATTTTTCCAACATTTGCCGAACCAAAAATTAAATCCGGTTAATTCTGTTTATCCTGTCTAAACCGCTTTGAAAATTATTTATTGAATACTGAGCCAAACCGATTACTTATTCTGCGCTGAAATGAAACTGACCGACCTGCGGGGCATCCTGCAATACATTCCGCAATTCCGCGAGAAGACGTTCATCCTCGCGATTGACGGCGCGATCGTCACCGACGAAAATTTCGCCACGCTGCTGCTCGACGTGGCGGTGTTGCGCTCGCTGAACATCCGCGTCGCGCTTGTCCACGGCGCATCGGCGCAAATCAAATCGCTCGCGGACGAACAAAAAATTTCCGCCTCGGATTTTGACGGTGCGGGCATTACGGACGCGAATACGCTCAAACTCGCGCTCAACGCCGCGAACCGGCTCACGCACGAAATTCTCGAAGGCCTTTCCGCCAACGATCTCCGCGCCGCCAGCACGAACGTCATCATCGCGCATCCGATGGGCATCATCGGCGGCGTGGATCATCAGTTCACCGGCAAGGTCGAGCGCGTGGACACGGCGCTGTTGCAGACGCTGCTCGCGCAGGATGTCGTGCCCGTGATTCCGCCGCTCGGCTTCGACGGCGACGGCCGGACGTATCGCGTGAATTCCGACGGCGTCGCCGTGGCCATCGCCGACGCGCTCAAGGCGATCAAATTGATTTTCATCACGTCGCAGGACGGATTGATTTACAACGGCCAGCTC
>CAXUBD010000064.1:0-1305 GCA_964249225.1 uncultured Verrucomicrobiota bacterium
AGCCTCTCTGCCGATCGCCATGGTTCAGTTGACTACTATCACCAAGTTTGGGAGCTGAGCCGGTTACGAATACGAAAACACCAACATCCTTTCTTTCGCCCATACCTGCAAAGGACATTGGAACTTGTGCAACATCCCCATTCTACCGGTCACGGGCGATATAAATCCCGATGACTTTGGTTCTGCATTTAACCATACGAACGAATCAGCTCATCCCGGTTATTACCAGGTCTTTTTGGAACGGTATAATATCAATGCGGAACTTACTTCCACTTTGCGCTGCGGCTACCATAAATACACCTACAGGGCTGGGGAAAATAAAAAACTGATCCTTAACCTTGCCATATCAAACGAAAGGGTTAGGGATTGGAAAGTTGAACAGGATGGTGACAATGCGTTCAAAGGTTATCAGGCGGCGGGCGAAAAATTTTATTTCTATGCGATCGCCAGTCAGAAAATAAAAAACCTTGAACAATTGAAAAAAACGGGCCGGGAAGTATCGGTCGTCAATTTTGAAGACTCGGACAGTTCAGTATTAGAAATCAAGCTGGGCATTTCACTCGTCAGCGTTGAAAACGCAAAGATGAATCTCGAAGCTGAACTGGCCGGGAAGAGTTTTGAGCAGGTCAAAGATGAAGCTTCGAAGAAATGGGAAGCTTTATTGTCAAAAATTAAAGTTGCCGGCGGTACTGAACGACAAAAGAAATTGTTTTATTCCTGTCTCTATCGCTCATTTCTCTGGCCGGCTTTAAGAAGCGATGTGAATGGGGATTTTTTGGATGAAAGCAGAAAAGTTGCCAACAAGGGCTTTCAGTATTACACGCTGCCTTCTTATGGGATGATTATCGGAACAAACTTGTTTTGCTAGGCATGTTGTCGCCGGAAGTCACGGTGGATGTCATTAAATCCCTGATTGACCGGGGCGAAAAGACCGGTTTCATGCCCACGTTTTTTCACGGCGACCATGCGGCGGCTTTTATCGCCGGATCATATTTGCGCGGATTGAGAGGTTACGATGTTAAAAGCGCTTATAACCTACTTTTGAGAAATGCCACGGTTGACGGCGGGACCAGACCTTATATCACGGAGTATATGAACAAAGGCTATGTGTCTACTCCTGACATAGAAAATCCGCAAGTTGAAACGAAAGCCAAAGCTGGCGTCACCAAGACACTTGAATATGCCTATGACGATTATGCCGTGGGTTTGTTAGCAAAAGAATTGAACGACCAGACTAATTACGACCTGATGATGTTTAGATCGCATAATTATACCAATTGTTTCGATCCATCCACCGGATTGATG
>CAXUBD010000064.1:1315-2099 GCA_964249225.1 uncultured Verrucomicrobiota bacterium
GAATACATGTATCGTGAGGCGAACGCGTGGCAGTCATCTTTTTTCGCGCCACAGGATACGAAAGGTTTGATTTGTCTTTATAAAAGCAAAGATGATTTTGAGAAGCATTTGGACATGTTATTTTCTATTCCGTGGAACACTAATTATATTGCTGACAACATCAACTGTTTTATTGGACAATATTGTCATGGAAACCAACCTGACCATGGTTTTCCCTATCTCTATTATTTCATCGGCAAACAGGAAAAATCTCAGGCGATCTTGGACACCATCATGGAGCGTTTCTATGGCATGGGCGATGATGGGCTGGCTTTGTGCGGGATGGATGATTGTGGCGAAATGTCGTCATGGTATGTTTTTAATGCCATTGGCATCTATCCGTATTCTCCGGCTGACGAAGATTATATAATTACTGTGCCGCTATTTGAAAAGGTGAACGTGAAGGTGGATGGCAAAACTTTTACCATTATTAAAAAAAATTCAGGAAAAAAAATAACTAGCTTGGCTTACGACAAGCAAAAGGTTGATGGTTATTTCATATCTTATCATGAACTTATCAAAGGAAAGAAGCTGGTTATCACGACCAACTGAAATTAGCTGGAAAATTATTCGGGATTCCAAATTTGTGAGACGGCCATTACATCAAAATCTGAAAGTTCAAACGTCGTGGCGGATTCGGGCAGTTGGAGTTGCCGTGATTCTTTTCGCTGTCGGCTGCTGTTCATTGACGGTAAGGGCATTCACATCTGCTGATGCTGATACTTTGTTCGACGCACATGCCAAG
>CAXUBD010000064.1:2109-11683 GCA_964249225.1 uncultured Verrucomicrobiota bacterium
TGCGGAAACCAAGCCGGCTGATTTTTGGACGGAAGCCGAACAGTTGGAGATGGTGCTGGATGCTTACGAGCGAACCACCAATGCACAGCAGCTCGTGATGTTCGCCAACCTGTTTCATGGGTTTCTTTCCGAACACGGCGCGACGTGGGAGCACAACCCTTACAACGATGACATCATGTGGATGGTGATTGCCTTGACGCGCGCCCATCAGCTTACCGGCAATTCTGAGTTCCTCGCCGTGGCGCGGACGAACTTTGACCTCTGCTACGCGCGGGCGGCTTCAACGAACCTGGGCGGCGGTTTGTGGTGGAAGGTGGATGTTCGATCAAAGAACGCTTGTGTAAATGGTCCGGGATCTATCGCGGCGTTTCTACTGGGTAAAGCGACGGGCAAAGTTGATTACTTTAAGATCGCCACAAATCTTTTTCTTTGGGAACGCGCGACGTTGTTTGACGCGACGACCGGAAAGGTTTCTGATAGTATTCACGAAAATGGGCGGGTGGCGCGTTTTGCTTTGACCTACAATCAGGGAACCTTCGTAGGCGCGGCAAATTTTCTTGGCTATACTAACGAGGCGCGACTGGCGGCGCTCTATACCATGAATGAAATGTGTCAGGACGGATATTTGCCGGAGGGCGGCGAGAGCGGTGACGGCGGCGGTTTCAACGGAATAGGGATGCGCTGGATTGCGCGGTTCATGAAAGATTGGGGCGAGCAGGCTACTTTTGAGACGTGGTTGCAAAAAAACGCCGAAGCCGCGTGGCAAGCCCGTCGCGCGTCGGATAATCTTTCGTGGTGCCGCTGGCCGCAGCCGACGCCGGAAGGCGAGAGGTATTCCTGGGGTTGCAGCAGCGCGGTGGTGATGCTGCAAGTCGTCCGTCCGACAGAACCGGTCAAACCAGACTTGAAATGAAATGTTTCAACAAACCCTGAAGTAGAAACGCCGACTTGGCCGAAATTATTATGGGTGATTCAAATTTGAGCCGGCGTGATTTTTTGTGGCGCACTTCTGCGGTTGCGGTGTTCAGCTCCGTTTGGATTAAGAAAGCGTGGGCAGAGAATACGGAATTTGTAATCGCGGAGACAAGTTTCGGAAAGGTTCGGGGAATTGAGAATCGAGGCATTAAAATCTTCAAAGGAATTCCTTATGGTGCCAGCACTGGAGGAGTCAACCGGTTCATGCCTCCGGTTGATCCTGCTAGTTGGGCGGGTATCCGCGACGCATTGGAATTCGGACACAGCGCTCCCCAAAGTATTCCGGTGGCTCCCCAAAAAAGTTCGTCCGCGTCAAAGCCGGTTATGAACTCTCCGCATCAAGACACAACTGCGCAAGCTGCTGCCGGCCCATCCATCTTCAGAGCTTTGGAAATTCCCGGAGACAAGCCGACGATTGAAGGTGAGGATTGCCTGGTGCTTAATGTCTGGACGCCGGCGCTTAACGATGGCCGCAAACGCCCGGTGATGCTGTGGTTGCATGGGGGTGGGTTTAGTTCCGGTTCCGGTTCGACTAACGGTTGGGATGGAACGAATCTTTGTTTGCGCGGTGACGTGGTGGTGGTCACGATAAATCATCGCCTAAACGTACTGGGGTTTGCGAACTTCAGTGAGTTCAGCCCGGACTTTGCGGCATCTGGCGATGTTGGAATGCTGGACATCGTTCACGCATTAAAGTGGGTTCGCAATAACATTTCACAATTCGGTGGCGACCCTGATACGGTCATGATTTTTGGTCAATCCGGTGGCGGAAGAAAATGCGAGACGTTGCTAGCGATGCCCTCGGCCAAAGGGTTGTTCCATCGTGCGATAATTGAAAGCGGCATTGCGATCAAGGTTGCCGACCGTGACATCGCCATTCGAAATGCGGAGCGATTACTCGCCAAAATAGGCATTCCCAAACCGGACGTGCATGGTATCCAGAAACTGCCGCTGGATCAAATCATGACGGCCTACTTTGCGGTCGCTCGTGAATTCAAAGGTGATTCAAATGTTGTCGGCTTTGCGCCAACTGTTGATGGACACGTCCTTCCGCAACATCCGTTCCATCCCACTGCGTCGCCAGTGTCTGCCGAAGTGCCGGTGATGATCGGCCACACTCGCACGGAATATACTGGTTTGACTATGGATGCAGCGCTTTGGCATCTGGACGAAGATGGGATGCGAACACAACTTAAAGAATTACTTGGTGACCAATCCGAAGCAATGATCAAACTATACCAAAAACATAGTCCCAACACTACGCCATCTGACATTTTTTTTCTGATAGAAAGTGACTATCGCTATGGTGCGCCGACGATGAAAATTGCGGAGCGCCGGGCCGCACTTGGAAAGGGGCCTGTTTATCTGTATTACTTCGCATGGAAAACTCCCGTGCAGGGCGGGCTGTTGGAATCGCCGCATAACCTCGAATGGCCATTCGCCTTCGACAATGCTAAAATTTGCGCCAACCTGACGGGCGGTGGCCCGGATGCGATGACTCTCGCGGATAAAATCAGCGATACTTGGATCGCATTCGCGCGGACCGGAAATCCCAACAATCCGAAGCTGCCACATTGGCCGGCATTTAATGAAAAGAATCATGCCACCATGGTCTTCGACAATGAGAGCAAAGTCGTTAATGATCCCTTGCGTGAAAAGCGCGTTGCCATGTTCCGCGCCCTGGAATATGCTGGTTGAAAATGAACAGCACGGATACCAACCACAGGACATCTCTTTTTGCCGTGTCAAAATTATCAATCAAAACCGTGTCAGTTCAATTGATGAAAGCTTGCGTCACCGCATTTTTTTTCCTGCTAACGGTTATATTTAGAGATCGAACCGAGGCCGCTGTGATTGCTCCGACCATACAGTTCGCATATCCGGAGAGCCAGGCCGCATTTGGGAAAGCATATAATGACTCAATCACCAATTTAACCGTGATTAACACGGTTGGCAGGCCCGTTTATTTTAGGGCAGGCGGTGATTACAACGATGCTTGGACGAGGGATGGTTCTCTTAATTCATGGAATGCCGGCAGTCTGATTGATCCGATTACCGCAAAAAACACTCTAGTGAAGCTTGTAACTACGGATGCCAAGTATGGCCGGATCATTGATCAAGGAAATAGACAGTGGTGGGATATGGTTATATGGTCTTCGTCGGCATGGAATCATTATCTGGTCACTGGAGATACTAATTTTTTATACCTTGCCTATACCGTTACGGTGAACAGTTTGAATAAAATGCGTGATCAGCATTTTAATTTCACATACGGGCTGTTCAAAGGGCCATCTTTTTTTAACGACGGAATTGCCGGTTATCCATTTCCGTATAACACCAATGGCGGTTCCAGTTTCGTGCTGGATCATCCTGGAACTTCTGAATTGATGCCGCTTAGCATAAATTGTCTCTATTATAATGCTTACAAAGCGGCCGCTCTAATGGGAACGCAATTAGGCAAGCCCCGCGCAACCATCAATGATTTGACCCGCAAGGCGAAGGCGTTGAAAAATCAGATTAATCGTCAGCTCTGGATTCCCAGTTCCGACCGCTATGCCTACTTCATGCACGGCACCGCTCCGTTAACCGGCGAATTGGCAGACTATCAGGAAGGCAGCGGTCTTGCGTTTGCAATTCTTTTTGGAGTTGCAGACGACTCTCAAGTCCGGGCGATTTTGGATAATATTCATTTTCAACCCAAGGGACTGCCATCCATCTGGCCCCATTTCTCCATGTATAGTGACCAGCAGCCGGGCCGGCATAACTGTATTATCTGGCCACAAGTAAATGGTTTGTTTGCCAAAGCCGCAGCTTCGCGTGGTTATTATGCAGTTTTTTGCGACGAGTTTGAGCGGATGACCAGTTTATTTAACAGCACTCCTGGAGACATTCGCGAGATATATAATTCAGTTTCTGGTTTACCCGATGGCGGGTGGCAGGGTGGCGGTCATTGGGATGAAGCCAAAAATCAAACTTGGAGTGCCACGGCTTATTTAAGCTTGGTTTACAATGTGATTTTTGGTATGACTTTTGAGACCAATGGAATCATCTTTTCGCCATGCTTGAAATCCCAATGGGGACCAGTGTCCTTGGCAAATCTTGCCTATCGTAACATGCACTTATCTATCAACCTGAAGGGAAACGGCAATGTGATCAGCTCCTTCAAATTGGATGGTGCAATCCAGACCAACCACTTTGCCGCCTCCGCATTGACCGGTGATCATGCGGTTGAAATCATATTGGGTGACGGAATTAATGTCCATGCTTTGCCGACCGGTTTCAATGGAAAAATGGGAAAATGAGAATGACCATCAATAAAAATTATGAGTTTGCCACTAATCGCGCCATTACTATGAAAAAATTACGTTGCGTATGGAACCTGTCCCTGATGGGAATCATCAGCCTTTTTCTGGCTGTCGGCTGTAGTACTCCACCAGTCGGGAACGGCGGCAAGGAGTCCGCAGCCTTCGTTGCCCCGACCCCGGAAATGGTGGATGTCAGTCACGGACCTGGCATACCTTTCGGCGGCATTGGCACTGGTTTTTCGGTGTTCGGCAAGTATGGTTTTGCAGATGTTTATTTTGATGGCCGTCATTTGGACAGCGGCGATTGGAGAATTGACCGCGCGCCGAAGGGCAAGCCGACCTTTGCTTTCCAGCTTACTGAAGATGACAAAAGCACCGTGCTTCAAGAGACGCCCGTTGCTTGGCTGACGAACGCCCAGCCAGTGGATAAAGTGACGGCTTACGCCGACCTGCCCAAGGGACATTTCATTTTTGAAAAAGCGGACGCGAATCTGGGACTCGTGATGAGCGGGTTTTCGCCGATGGTGGCGCATGACTTGACCAACTCTACCATTCCAGTGCAGATATTCGACATCACGTTAGAGAATAAAGCGAGCAAAACGCGTTCATTCAAACTCGCGCTTTTGCATCGTGATGCTTTGACAGTCCGTGACGGCAAGGCGGTGCTCATAAACGACAAGGGTGAAACCGCTTTTGCGTGTGACAGCGGAATGGCCAGCACAAACGGCGTGACCGCATCCCTAAAACTTTCGCCGGGACAAAGTCGGACGGTCCGTTTCTATATCGCCTGGAATTATCCTGCCGTTAAAACTACTTCTTCGGCGGCGCGCGATACTTATAAACGCTATTACACTAGGCGATTTGACAATGCGGAACAAGTCATTGATCTCGCGAAGACTTCAGCCGATGGATGGTCCGCTGCCATAGAAAAATGGCACGCGGCTTATGATGTGCCGCCGGCGTTCAAGCGACTTTGGTTTTCGGCGCTCTGTTCTGTCAGCACGTCAACTATTCTCACCGATGATTCCTATTTCTTTGAACAAGAAGTTCCGCATGGCTGGGTCAATACGATGGATGTCAGTGTCTATCACAACTGGCTTTATCTGGTCAACTGGCCGGAAATCGAACGGATGGATATGAACCAGTTCTATCAAAGTATTTCTACGAACGGCAGCAATGCCGGTTTCGTCTGGCACTCTTTGTGGAACGATAGTTCGGATTACGCGGAAGAACCCACCTTTCTCGGCCGTGTTTACCGCGACTCGCTTTGGTTTAATAGTACGGATTGGACCACCAAAGGTTTTCAACTTGCCAACCTGGCCGCCAACCATGTTTATCACGCGGACAATTATCAATACCTGCTTCATAATCGCGTCGGCAACCAGTCCTATGACATTTGGAAAATGCCCGGCGTCAATTCCTATGTCAACGTGATGTGGGTTTATGGACTCTATAGTCTTGACCGGATGTCTCAAACTCTGAACCAACCGAGCACCGTTGATGGTCTGCCCACGGCAGAGATGTTTTCCAAAGCTCGCCAGAGCCTTGATGACTTGCTTTGGAACCCTGACGGATATTGGAATACTTTTTTTGTTCCCACTAATCGCGCTGAAACTACCGAAACTCTCCAGCGCACGGATGCGCATGATACTTTCTCCGATCAGCTTTTCGGCAAATGGATTTCCTTGATTGATCCGCAAGCCGAGAGCGTGCTGCCGTCGGGACAAGTCAACGCTGCGTTGCTGACGATTTATACGAACAACCTCGTGGATGATCCGGCAAAAGGATTTCGCGGCTGGGCCAACGGCATGAGACCGGGCCATCAACCGGAAATGAAAGCCGGTTATCATTCGCGCACCTGCTGGTTTGGGCCGCAAGAAGCATTGGCTTCCTTATTGGCAGACGCCGGCGATGAAGAGAAATCGCTGGATGTTTTCAACTCGATTGAATCCAGTCTGCACAATAACCATCTGTTCGTTGGCGAATGGAATAAATCCGTCGGCCCCGACGGCTTGAGCCGCACTCTGCCCGAGGAACCGCAAAAAGATACGCCCCGCTTTCCACCCTATCCGCGCTATAAATCAGGCTGGGAATATCTGCGGACTATTCTTGGACTAAAGATGGATGCGCAGAATTTTTACCTAAAACCATTTAAGACGATTGCTTTCTCGCTTCACGACGTAGAACTGGCCGGGACAAGTTTCACGGTTAGCGTCCAGCCCGGATGGACTAAGGTTCTAGTAGATGGCCAGCCGCAAACCGAGCCGGTGCAATTATTGAGAAGCCGGCGCGCGGTGAAGCTTGAATTTATCCAGTGACCTTAACTAATAAATCAATAAATAATCTATTAAACCAAGCGCGCACGTTCATTCGTCGAACTGATAAAATTCAAATCAAACAATAAAACATGAAAACCAAACCTCGTTCACTGCTTGCAGCTTCCTTGGCCATCGGCATGGCCGTCGTCATCTTGACCGGCTGCGAAACTACCACTACCAAGTCTTCCTCAGCGACCCCGTGCATGGATGCGCTCAACCGCTTCACCGCTGCGAATGTGCCGGCGATGGGGCCGGACGAAACCGAATCGCCTGCCGGACGTTGGACGAATGGCATCACGCCGCCCAACCTGCCCGGCCATGGTCTGGCGCAGCACCCGATGTTGGTCGTCGGCGAAAACTACGACAAGATGTTTCTCGTCAAGGATGGCAAAATTATCTGGACCTATTCCACTGGCAAGAGCTACGAATACGATGACGTTTGGATGCTATCCAATGGAAACATTCTTTTCTCCCGCATGGAATACGCGGCAGAAATCACGCCGGATAAAAAAGTAGTCTGGCGCTATGACTGCAGCAAACCCGGCGGCACTAACCATACGGAAATCCACACCTGCCAACCCATCGGCTTGGACAAGGTAATGATTGTCGTCAATGGATTGCCGCCCAAATTAAAAGTTATCAATACAAAAACTGGCGTGGTGGAAGTGGAGCACGAACTACCTTATAGTCTGCCGCCGAATCCGGGCGGCATTCATGGGCAATTCCGCCGCGCGCGCGTGACGCCGCAGGGAACCTACTTGGTTTCTGTATTCGGCAAGGGCTACGTCGTTGAATATGACAAAAACTTTAATGAAATTTGGAATTATAAAATCAAGCTGCCTTGGGCTGCCATCCGCCTCAAAAACGGCAATACCTTGATCACCGATGAAGCGGACAGTCTCACGCGCGAAGTCAATCCCAAGGGCGAGACGGTCTGGGAATTCAATACCAAGAAGGATTTGCCGCCGGAATACCAGTTCGCTTCCGCGCCACAGACCTGCACCCGGCTGGCAAACGGCAACACCATCTTCACCTCGCGCGGCGACAATGGCAAAGGTCCGCAACTCATTGAAGTGACGCGGGACAAAAAAGTTGTCTGGGTATTGCAAGATTGGAAGGACTTCAATGGCATCACTGCCGTGCAGATTTTGGACGACCCCGGCATCCCGGAAATTCCCGGGCAATCGGAGCACTGACGGAAAAATATTCCTTTGTTCACTATCACTAAAATCTTAAACGCAGTAGGAAAAAAATTAGAATTAAGAACCGGTTAAGGCTATATAATCAACTATCCCAGCATGAAATTCTTTTCGCTATTCACTCAGGCTTTCGGGGTGGCATTGAATCTTTCCGCCACAACCGTCTGGCTGGATGATTTGAATCTCGCCGTCGCCACGCAGGAATGGGGCAACCCGCACAAAAATCAATCTGTAGATGGCAACGCGTTGACCATCGGCGGAAAAGAATTTGCGCACGGTTTTGGCACGCACGCGCACAGCACGCTGAAAATAATTCTGAACGGCGCCGCGCAAAAATTTTCCGCGAGCGTCGGCGTGGACGATGAAGTGAACAAGAATCCCGCGTCGAGCGTTGAATTCATCGTGCTCGGCGATGGCAAAACTCTTTGGAAAAGCGGCGTGATGCGCGCAGGCGACACCGCAAAAAACTTCGACGCAAATCTCGCCGGTGTAAAATCGCTCGTGCTGGAAGTCAGCGACGCCGGTGACGGCAATAGTTACGACCACGCGGATTGGGCGGACGCAAAATTTGAAACCGGCACCGACAAGATCGCTTCGATTGCGAGTGAACCGACCGCGCCAGCGATGACGCCTTACATTCTCACGCCGCCCGCGCCGGCGACACCGCGCATCAACGGCGCGAATGTTTTCGGCGTGCGGCCCGGCTCGCCGTTTTTGTTCACGATTTCGGCAACGGGCGAACGGCCGATGAAATTTTCCGCCAAACATTTGCCGCGCGGTTTGAAATTAGATTCAAAAACCGGAATCATCACCGGAGCCTTGAAAACAAAAGGCGAATTCATCGTCACGTTGCGCGCAAAAAATTCACTCGGCGCGGCGGAAAAAAAATTCCGCATTGTTGTTGGCGATCAAATCGCGCTCACGCCGCCGATGGGCTGGAACAGTTGGAATTGTTTTGCCGGCGCGGTTTCGGAAGAAAAAGTCAAGAGCGCGGCGGACGCGATGGTGAAAAGCGGACTGATCAATCACGGCTGGACTTACATCAACGTGGATGATTTCTGGCAGAATAATCGCGAGTCGAAAGACCCCACCTTGCGCGGGCCGTTCCGCGACAAAGATGGTTTCATCGTGCCGAACGCGCGCTTTCCCGACATGAAAGGTCTGGCGGATTATATTCACGGTCTCGGTTTGAAGGCGGGTTTGTATTCTTCGCCTGGACCGTGGACGTGCGGCGGTTGCGCGGCAAGCTGGCAGCATGAAGAGCAGGATGCGCAGACTTACGCGAAGTGGGGTTTTGATTATTTGAAATACGACTGGTGCAGCTACGGCGACATCGCATCAGGAAATTTGTCGGCCACGAACATTCCGCTCTGGAAGGGGAAGATATCGTCACCCGAAGGCGCGATTTATCCCTTCAAGGTCATGGGCAAATTTTTGCGCGAACAAAAGCGCGACATTGTTTTCAGCCTTTGCCAATACGGCATGGCGGATGTGGAAAAATGGGGCGGCGAAATCGGCGGCAATTCCTGGCGCACGACGGACGACATCAACGATAATTGGGGTCAAGTCCGGCATGGCTGGCAAGGCGGTGGTGGTGGTTTGGGTGGCGGCATGGCGACCATCGGTTTTAATCAGGACAAAGTCGCGCCGTTCGCCAAGCCCGGCAACTGGAACGATCCCGACATGCTCGTCGTCGGTCAACTTGGCTGGGGAAACTTGCACCCGACGCACCTGACACCGGATGAGCAATACACGCATATCAGTCTTTGGTGTCTGC
>CAXUBD010000065.1:0-4984 GCA_964249225.1 uncultured Verrucomicrobiota bacterium
CTTCATCGCTTCATCCACGCAGCATCCGTCGGAAGTGCAGGCGGTCATCGCGCACTTTTTTTCCGGTGTGATGCGCGGCGCAGATTCATCTTACATCCAACGGCGGCTGGTCGCAGGATTTGTCGCAGGCGGTGACGGACCGCGCGCTGTTCCATTTGGACAATTGTTATTTTATTCCAAACGTGGAATTTCGCGGACAAGTGGCAAAAACTAATTTGTCGTCGAACACGGCGTTTCGCGGCTTCGGCGGTCCGCAAGGAATGCTGGTCATCGAGGAAATTCTGGATCGGATCGCGCGGCGGCTCGGTTTGCCGCCGGAAATTGTCCGCGAAAAAAATCTTTATCGCGGCAGCGGCGAAACGAACACGACGCATTACGGCCAGGAAATCGAAGACAATCGCATCCAGACGATCTGGCATGAATTGAAAAAAACTTCAGCGCTGGAAGAGCGGCGCGCGGAAATAAAAATCTGGAACGAAAAAAATTCGCATCGCAAACGTGGAATCGCCATCACGCCGGTGAAATTCGGCATCAGCTTCACGGTCACGCATTTGAACCAGGCGGGCGCGTTCGTTTTGATTTATCAGGACGGCACTGTTCAATTAAATCATGGTGGCACCGAAATGGGCCAGGGATTGCACACAAACGTCGCGATGATCGCCGCGCAAACGCTCGGCGTGAAGCTGGAAAATGTTCGCGTGATGCCGACGAGCACGGACAAAGTGCCGAACACGTCCGCGTCGGCGGCGTCGGCGGGCACGGATTTGAATGGCGCGGCGATGAAAAACGCGTGCGAGATTTTGCGCGCGCGGCTCGCGCCGATTGCGATGGCGCTTTTGCAGGCAACGACTCAAAAACCGGGCGAACCTGACTTGTCGCGCAGCAGCCCGCCGGACGACGACGCGACGGCGAACCGGAACGACATCGCGCACAAAAAAGGCGAGGAGAATTTAATTTTTGCCGACGGCTTCGTTTTTAACCGGCAAAACTCCGGCGAAAAAATTTCGTTCCTTGATGTTGTGCGCAAGGCTTACATGGAGCGCGTGAGTTTGTCCACGACGGGATTTTACGCGACGCCCGGAATTCATTGGGATCGCGTCGCCGGTCGCGGCAAACCATTTCATTATTTTGCGAACGGCGCGGCGGTGACGGAAGTCGAAGTAGACGGCTTCACCGGAATGCACCGCGTCTTGCGCGCGGACATTTTGCACGACGTCGGCGATTCGGTGAACGAAGGCGTCAATCGCGGCCAGATCGAAGGCGGCTTCGTGCAAGGCATGGGTTGGCTCACGGCGGAGGAACTTTTGTGGGACGACCAAGGCATGCTCCTGACGCACTCGCCCGACACTTACAAAATTCCGTCCGTCGGCGACACACCGCAAATCTTCAACGTGACGCTGCTCAAGAACGCGACGCAAAAAAATGTCGTTCACGGCAGCAAGGCCGTCGGCGAACCGCCGTTGATGCTCGCGATTTCCGTGCGCGAGGCGATCCGCGACGCGGTGGCGGCGTTTGGCGCGGGCAATAGCGAAGTCGCGCTTGCATCGCCCGCGACGTGTGAAGCCATTTGGTTTTCGATTCAGAAACAGCGCGAAGTTGAAGCCGGAAAAATTCTGAAGCCAGAATTGTTTTTAGCGAAATGATGCTAGACCAATTCGATTTTTCCCGCCGTCGCCTGCTTTTCGTTCACCAGTTCCGCCCGCTTGTCTATGTATTGCGCCAGGATGTCCACGGCGATTTCCATGACGCTTTGCGAGCGGATTTTCAGTCCGACCGGACACGCGACGCGCGCGATTTCCTCAGCGGTGGCGATTTTCTTTTTCACAAAATGTTCCGCAATCGTCCGCGCCTTCCGCGCGCTGCCGATCATGCCGAGAAATTGAAACGGCCGGTGAATCCATGTTTCCAAAACGAGCGCGTCGTGCTTGTGGCCGCGCGTGACGATCAAACCAAACGTCGGAACATTTGGAAACGGCGCGTTGCACAGCTCGCCCCAATTGCCGACGTGAATGGAAATGGCGCGCGGAAAAATTTCGTGGTTCGCCAATTCCGGTCGGTCGTCGAAAATCGTCACGACGAAATCCAGTTGCAACGCCAGCGGCGCGACGGCTTGCGCGAGGTGGCCGGAACCCGCGATCCACAACGCGCACGGCGGCGTGACAGTTTCGGTGTAAAGCCAATCGGCAGGCGTTGAATCGTTGAATCGTTGAATCGTTGAATCGGGGCGCGCGAAGGTGAAATCTTTTTTCACGCCCCATGTTTTGGCGACGTCGCGCCGCGCGAGTTCACTCCAGAATTTTTCGCCGGTCTTCTGCGCGTCCGGCAAAATCACGCCCAGAACTTTTCCGCCGCAAATCAAGCCGTCGTCCCAGCCGAAGTCGTGGTCGAGGACGAGTTCAAACGTTTCGGGCCTGCCGGTTTTCAACGCCGCAAGCGCGAGCCGTTGCGCCTCGGCTTCGAGACAGCCGCCGCCGAGCGTGCCTTGAATTTTCCGGTCGGGAAAAAACAACGCCTTCGCGCCAAGCTTTTGCGGGCTGGAACCTTTCACGCCGGTGATGATGCCGAGCGCGACGGATTCGCCACGGCGCGCGGCGTCGGCGAGGGCTTGGAAAATCGTGAAGTTCACGGAAACAAAATCAAATCGCGCGGACGGCCTCGATGAACGCGCGGACTTTCGTGTGATCTTTTTTGCCGGGCGCAGATTCCACGCCGCTGGAAACGTCCACGCCGAACGGTTGGACTTTGCGCACGGCGTCGGCGATATTTTCCGGCGTCAAGCCGCCGGCGAGAAAAATCGGCTTGCCGAATTTCTGGGCGGCGACGGCCAGATCCCAATTGAATTTTTCGCCGGTGCCGCCGAGCGTCGTCGAAGAAAACGCATCGAGCAGATAGGCGTCGGTCTGGTAATCTGGAATTTCTTTCAACGATTCCGCGTCACGGATTCGGAACGCTTTCATGTTCATCAAGGCGAATTGCGTGCAAAATTCCGGCGGCTCGTCGCCATGAAACTGGAGCATGGTCAGATTGCATTCGGCGATAGCGCGCAAAACAAAATCCGCCGGCGCGTTCACAAAAACGCCGACGCGCATGAGAAACGGCGGCAGATTTCTTGAAATTTCTGCCGCGGTTTCCAACGGAACGAAGCGCGAGCTTTTTTCATAAAAAATAAAACCCAAGGCGTCCGCGCCCGCTTCGACCGCGACTTGCGCGTCGGCGAAATTCGTGAGGCCGCAAATTTTTACCCGCGTTTTCATTTACGATTTACGATTTACGATTTACGATTGGCCTTTGCCGGATTTGCATCCATCGTAAATCCAAAATCCAAAATTGCAAACGATGCCGCGCACGATTTACTTCGATTACAACGCCACGACGCCGCTGGATGCCAGCGTGCGCGCGGCGATGCTGCCGTTTCTCGGCGATGTCTGGGGCAATCCTTCGAGCGTGCATCACGTCGGCCGAAAGGCGCGGGCGTTGCTCGACGACGCGCGCGACCGCGCGGCGAAATTTCTCGGCGCGAAACCGAGCGAAATTATTTTCACCAGCGGCGGAACGGAATCGAATAATCTTGCGATTTTTGGGACGGCGCGTTTGCTCAAGCCGAAAGGAAAACATTTGATCACTTCCGTCGTCGAGCATGACGCAGTTTTACAATCGTTCGATTACTTGGAAAAAAAAGAAGGTTTTGAAGTCACGCGCTTGCCGGTGAATTCCGAAGGCCGCGTTGCGCCGGACGATTTGAAAAAAGCGATCCGCGCGGACACGGTTTTGATTTCCATCATGGCCGCGAAAAATGAGATCGGCACGATCCAGCCGGTCGCCGAACTTGGCGCGATCTGCCGCGAGCGCGGAATTGTTTTTCATTCGGACGCGGTTCAATGGTTCGGAAAAGAGCCGTTTGAAAATTTTAATCAATTCAACGCGGATTTGGTTTCCGTCTGCGCGCACAAATTTCACGGACCAAAAGGCGCGGGTTTGCTTTACATCAAATCGCCGTTGCATCCTGACCCGATTTTGTTTGGCGGTGGACACGAGAACGAACGGCGTGCCGGCACGGAAAATCTGGCAGGCATCATCGGTTTGGTCGCGGCGCTGGAAAAATTTGTAAAGCCGCCGGTTTTTGAAAATACAAAACTTGCGGAGCTTTCGTCTAAACTCATTGCTGCCATTGAACAAATTGACGGCTGCGAAATTGTTTCACAAAACCGGCTCGCGGGGACGCTCGCCCCACCAATTTGCCTGGCGAACACGGTTTCGTTCGTCGTGCGCGGCTCGGACAGCATGGCGTTGCTGGCGGGTCTGGACTTGGAAGGCGTTTGCGCTTCGAGCGGTTCCGCGTGTTCGTCGGGTTCACTGGAGCCGTCGCACGTTGTTCTGGCGCTGGGAAAAAATGATTCGGCAAATTCACTGGTGCGTTTTTCGCTGGGCCGCGATTCCACGCTGGCGGAAGTTGATTTTGTTTGCTCTGTGGTAACGGAAATTGTCCGCCGCGCACAAAGTGCCTTTTGAACGGCGATTTCTTTGTGAATGAGTTGTGATTTGTGTGAAGAACTTTAACTTTCAATTTTTACCGGCTTCTCTACTTTTAGTTGTGCCATGACTCAAACCCGATCAAACCCTGTCGCAACCTTGACACATAAAGTTGTTTGGCTTATTCACAGCCCTTAATACTGTGATTAATTTATATAAAGAAGAATACTATTAACCGCCCATGAACCTGACCATCACCAAGGAACAAATCATCGCCGGGCTGCAGGCCGTCCAAAACGTTGTCGGCTCGCGCACCACGCTGCCGAACATTTCCAACGTGATGTTCACCGACGACGCCGAACATTTAAAATTAAACGCGACCGACCTCGACGTGATCGAGGCCGAAGCTTACACGCGGCGCCACGAGAGCGCGCCCGACGAAGCGCTCGACGTGTTCTGGGTGCGCCACGATCCGCCCGATCTGCGCCACGACCCGATCACGAATGAGCACATC
>CAXUBD010000065.1:4994-6108 GCA_964249225.1 uncultured Verrucomicrobiota bacterium
GACCATGTGGAATTCACCGCGACCGACCTCGACGTGACCGTGGCGTGCCAGGTCGAGGCCAAGGTGAAAAAGGCCGGCAGCGCGACCGTGCCTGTGAAAAAACTTTTCGGCATCGTGCGCGAACTGAACGGCAGTGAGATTGATATCGAGGTGGACGAAAAAAACATCTGCAGCATCCGTTGCGGTTCATCGTTCTATAAAATCCACGGCTTGAGCGCGGACGAATTTCCGCCGCTGCCGAAATTCAAGGACGATAAGAAAGTTCTACTCCCGCAGGAAACCGTGAAGGCGATGGTGAAAAAAACGTCCTTCGCCGTTTCCACCGACGAATCGCGCTACGTGCTCAACGGCATTTTCATCAGCCTCAAGGATCACAAGATGACGCTCGTGGCGACGGACGGACGCCGGCTCGCGCTCGTGGATGAGGAAGTGGACATCGCGGAAAAAAGCAGCGGCGAATTCATCGTGCCCGCCAAGGCCGTGAACGAATTGAACCGGCTGTTGCAGGAAAAAGGCGAGGTCGAAATAAAATTCGGCGAAAACCAGGCGTCGTTTTCCCTCAAGAATGACAAGGGATTTTCCGTGCTCGTCATCACCAAGTTGATCGAGGGAAATTATCCGAACTACCGCCAGGTCATCCCCGGCGAGGCCAAGGAACGCGTGCCGCTCGTGCGCGAGGAATTTTTGCAGGCGCTGCGCCGCGCCGAGATCATGACCAGCGAAAAGGCGAACTCCGTCAAGCTCACGTTCGGGAAAAACAACCTCGCCATCACCGCCAACTCGCCGGAAGTCGGCGAGGCGCGCGAAACGCTCGCGGTGAATTACAAGGGCAAGGAAATGGCCATCGCCTTCAATCCGCGCTACCTGATTGACGCGCTGGGCGCTCTATCCGAGGACGAGGTTTTCTTCGAACTGATTGACGAATTGAGCCCGGGCGTTTTGAAGATCAACGGCCCGTTCCTCTACGTCGTCATGCCGATGCGGTTGAGTTAAACGCGCCGACGCGAGCCGCAAATTAAGTTCAGAAAACCGGCGGTCTGCCGACACGCCGCGACAAAAAAAGAAGAAGAGCCGGATTTCTCCGGCTCTTTTTTTATTCAACAAACAACAAACC
>CAXUBD010000065.1:6118-7018 GCA_964249225.1 uncultured Verrucomicrobiota bacterium
GCCGCGCAGGGGTAACAGCCACCCCCGGCCGCCGCCGGCGCCCAAGGCCATGGTCGAAGGTTCAGGGACGGTACTCACGGTAAAATCATCCACGCGGTCAGTGCCAGTCGCCGCCACCGCGCCGCCGCTGGGAGTAGTCGTTGCATTATCCACTAAACGAAAATAAATGGCGGATTGGTTATCCAAGGCAGTGATGGAACTCAAGTCGTAGGAATATTCGGACGCCGTTTCGCCGGCGCCCGCAACATTGTTGCTCCAACTGTTGATACCGGACATGGCAACAACGGAGTAATTTGCGAAATTTGTGAACGATGCGCCATCCGTGCTGTATTGCAAAGTGAAAGAACCCGGTCCAGTCGAACTGCTGGCTTGCTCAAAGTAAATGCCAATTCCGGCAAGGCTCAAAGTGCTAACAGAAAATTGATAGTAGTCGCCCACGGCCCAATTGTTGGCGCTCCAAGAATTCGCCGATCCATGACCGACGGGGAGAGACCAGGCCGTCGAAGCCGACGCATGGCTGGCACTCGCCGTCCCAGTTCCAATATCCGCTAAAATTCCGCTTTGAGTTGTTCCGGGCGTAAAGCCGGTGCCGATTATATTATTGGTAGAGGCGGAAGTTTGAAACGTCCAAGTGGCTATATTGTCAGCCTTGGAATTTTGCTGGGTTAAAAAAGACAGAGCTACGGTCATGGATACAATGATATTATAGTACTTCATACAACAGTTTTTTATAATTGGGTTTACGGACTTCTTACTCCTTATTGAAAATCAGAATAGACAGAAGAAGGAAAAAATCAATAAAAAAATCCATTAGAGTTTAATAAAAATAGGAAGCAACGAATTAGAAAATCCAAAACAAAAATCGCTGGTCACGGTGTCGTCTCAAACAACCTCCACCGG
>CAXUBD010000065.1:7028-11670 GCA_964249225.1 uncultured Verrucomicrobiota bacterium
TTCTTCGTCTGCGAAAATCAGCGCAATCTGTGGACGAATTAAATTTCTTCAAACAATCTCCACCGGACATTTCGGCAGCGCGTCGAGAAACGACTGGCCGTATTGCTTCGTCAAAATCCGGTTGTCCAAAACCACGATGATGCCGGTGTCGGTCTTCGTGCGGATCAGGCGCCCGACGCCCTGCCGGAATTTCAGGATCGCCTCGGGCAAAGAAAATTCGCCGAAGGAATTTCCGCCGCGCGCCTCGATCGCCTCGATGCGCGCCTCGATCAGCGGATGGTCCGGCACGGCGAACGGCAGCCGCGTGATGATGACGTTGCTCAACGCCTCGCCCGGCACGTCCACACCCTGCCAGAAACTGTCCGTGCCGAAGAGCACCGAGTCCGTGTCGTCCTTGAACTTCTCCAGCATCGTCGAGCGCGGCGTGCCCGTGCCCTGCACAAAACACGCGACGCCGAGCTTGTCAAAAAACGGCTGCATCAACTCCGCGGTTTCCTGCATGAGCTTGTAATTCGTGAACAGCACGAACGCCTTGCCGTGCGTCTGCGTGACAAAATGTTCGATCCAATGGATCAACGCGTCGCGATAACCGGCCTCGCGCGGGTCGGGCATTTTTTTCACGGCGAACAATGTCATCTGCCGCGCGTAATCGAACGGCGTGCCGACTTGCAGCATCGTCGCGGATTCGCAGCCGACGCGTTTGGAAAAATAATTCAATCCCGTTTGCGATTTGGAATTTGTCGCGAGCGTCGCGCTCGTCATCACGATGCTCGTGTCGCTCTCGAACAAGCGCCGGCGCAGATAATCCGCCACGTCAACCGGCGCGGCGTTGAGCGAAAGATTCCGGTGCGCCTTGCCGCCGCGTTCGACCCAATAAACATGGTCGCCCGCCTGCTGGCTCAAAAATTCCGCGACCTCCACTTTCAATTCGCCGAGCCGACGATTGCACTCGATCAATTCTTGGCCGATGTCTTTGTCCTCGCTCAATTTTACAAGTTCACTCACCGCTTCGCGCAATCTTTGGATTGGCAAAGTCACATTATCTTTCACCAATTCCGCGCGGCGGATGCGCAATTCCGTCCACGTGCGCTGCTTGCCTTGGTGGGGCGAGCGTCCCCGCGAGCCGAAGCCTTCACTTTGACTTTGCTTGCTGATTTCTTCGCACGCGGCCTCCACGTTTTCAAAAAATTTATCCGACTCGCTCAAAATATCCGCGACGAGTTTTACGGCATTTCCTTTTCGCAACGTCGCCAGCAAACCTTATTCCGTGCGCGGATTCCACAGCCGGTTTAGCGCGTAACGCACCTGCCCGCTCGACACGCTCAAGCCGATGTGCCGCGACGCGACGCTTTCGACCGTGTGCGCTTCGTCGAAAATCACAAAATCATTTTTGAACAAAATGCCGCCCTCGACTTCTTCTTCAATGCCGCCGAGCAGCGTGAAAAAAAGCGTGTGATTCAAAACCAAAAAGTCCGACGAAAGAATTTTGTTCCGCGCACGCTGAAAAAAACAAACATCGTGGTCTTTGCTGAAATCGGATTGATAGCCGCAGGTTTTCGGCGAACACAATCCGCGCTCAGAACAAACCTGCGCCCACACTTTTGCGTCCGGCTCGATCTCAAAATCCGACAAACTGCCGTCCGTCGTTTTCTTCGACCATTCGTAAATGCGCTGCAATTCCTCCGCCTCCGACGACGTGAACAAATTTCCGCTTTGCTGCATCGCCTTTTGCAATCGCCGCGTGCAAAGATAATTCGCGCGGCCTTTGAGCATCGTGAAATTAAATTTCACCGGCTCCGGCAACGCCGCCAAAACGCCCGCGAGCATCGGGAGATCTTTTTCCGTAAGCTGCTCCTGCAAATTGATCGTGTGCGTCGAGACAATCGCCTTTTTCTTCTGCGCAACGGCGAACAAAATCGCCGGAATCAAATATGCGAGCGATTTGCCGACACCCGTTCCGGCTTCAACGGCGAGATGCTCGCAATTCTGCAACGCGCGCGAGACGGCCACGGCCATTTCCTGCTGCTGCGGACGGAATTCAAAATTGCTCGCCTTGGAAAGAATTCCGCTCGGCGAAAAAATCTGTTCGACCTGCGAAACCAAATCCACTCCGGCTGGCTGTATTTCAGAAAGTGAAATCATTTCAACGGCCTGCTGCTCAAGACGACTTTCAACGCTGAAGATTTTCCCGGCGCGAGCGAGATTTTGTTCTGCTTCACGTTGCCGGATTCGACGCAGACCATGTGTTTGTATTCCGCCGGATCAAAGTCGTCCGGCAACTTCTGCGTCGTCCACGGATTCCAGACGACGGTGGAATTCGATCCGGATTTTTCCACGCGGATCACGCGCGCGCGATTTTCATCGCGGATTTCCACCGCGCCCGCGATGTCGAGATACAGCCGGTTGGTTTCCTTCGCGATGCGCAGCGGAGATTCGATTTGGGTTTTCAATTCGCCGTTGCCGCCGGCGGCGTTGTCCAGATAATGCGCGCCGCGCAAACCGTCAATGCTCACCGCGCCGATGTCGCCGACGTGAAAATATGTGTGCAGGCAGTTTTCAATTTGCAATGAGTCGTCGCAGCCGTCGTTGGCGGTGATCAATTCCATCGTCAGCGTGTCGGCAATCGTGACGATAAATTCCGTCCGCAGATTTTTCCAAGCCTCGCGCCCGGGAATTTCCGGCAGCGCAAATCGCAGCGTCACCGTGCCGTCCGCAGCAACGGAAGTTTTGACAAGCTGCCATTCCGTGATGCGCGCGAAGCCGTGCGACGGTTCGCCGTCGCGGTTGCCAAACCACGGAAAAATAATTGGCACGCCGCCGCGAATCGCGTTGCCCGGCGCAAAATAACTTTTTGCGCTCAAAAATAAAAGCGGCGGCTCGCCGTTTGTCTGAAAGTGCGTGACGTGCGCGCCGTGCGGATAAATCTCCGCCGTGCTGGTTTTGGTCGTGACGACAATTTTTGCCAGGCCGCCGTTGCCGGCGACGATTGACACGCGCCCTGGAATTTCATGCTGTTTCATAAAGAGCGGCGAAACTTATCACGCGGCGCAAAAAGTTGCTTGTAATTTTTGCGCGGTTGCGTGAAATGAAGTCAATGAAGCGCTGGCAATTTTTCATGGCGATGGTTTTCTGCGTTCTGGCGACGGGCTGCGCGCACGTTCAATATCCGCGCGCGGATTTTCTCAAACTCGTTGATCGTCCGTGCGTCGCGCTCGCGCCGGAAGTCGGAAAAATTTCCACGGCGAATGGAATTGCTGAATTTCATTTTTCATTTTCTTCCGACGCAAAAAATCGCGTGCCGGGAATTTTATTGGAGTCCGCGAATTTTTCCGGACGCCGTCCCGTCGTCATTGCGCTGCACGGAACCGGCGGCAGCAAAGTGAACATGCTTTCACTTTGCCGCAGACTGGCGACGAATGGATTTATCGCCGTCGCGATTGACGGCCCTTATCACGGCGAACGAAAATCCGGCAAAGGCGAGACTGATTACGACGACGCCATCGTCCGCGCATTTCACGGTTCGGGCAAACATCCTTTTTACTACGACACCGTTTGGGACGTGATGCGGCTCGTGGATTATCTCGACACGCGCGACGACGTTGACCCGTCACGCATCGGTCTGATTGGCTACTCGAAGGGCGGCATCGAAACGTATTTCGCGGCGGCGGCGGACACGCGCATCGCCGTGGCCGTGCCGTGCATCGGCGTGGAAAGTTTTCGCTGGGCGCTCGACCATAACGACTGGCAGGGACGCATCGGCACCGTCCAGAACGCCTTCGACACGATTGCGAAGGAAAACGGCGTGACCCAGCCTGACTCCGCGTTCGTCCAGAAATTTTACGACCGTGTCGTGCCGGGAATTTATTCCGAATTTGACGGGCCAAAAATGTTGACGCTCATCGCGCCGCGCCCGCTCCTCGTCATCAACAGCGATTCCGACAACCACACGCCCCTGCCCGGTGTCATCGAATGCACCAACGCCGCGCAAAAAGTTTATGCTGCGGACAACGCGACGAATCATTTTGCCGTCATCATCCAGAAAAACACCGGCCACCAAGTGAAACCGGAATCCGAACGCGCGGCGATTGCGTGGTTCATGAAATGGCTGAAACCGTGACTTAGCAGCTTTCGGCAGAAAGCCGCATTCTGTTTGCGGTGCTCTGCCGAGACGCCGCTACGAAAACAAATCCATCTGCGGCGGCACGGGAAGATTCTGCAGCTTGCCGCGCTGCCGCGTTTGCGGGCGCACATTGCCTTCCGGCGTGAGTTCGGATTCTTCGAGGTTCGACAAAATCTGTTTCGCGCGTTCCAAAACTTCCTTCGGCACGCCCGCCAGCCGCGCGACTTGAATGCCGTAACTTTTATCCGTGCCGCCCTCGACGATTTTGCGCAGAAAAACAATCTGGTCGTGCCACTCGCGCACGGCGACGTTGAAATTTTTGATGCGCGGCAGACGCGCGGCCAGCTCGGTCAATTCGTGATAATGCGTGGCGAACAAAGTTTTCGCGCCGACTTGATTGTGCAGAAATTCCACGATGCTCCACGCAAGCGAAAGGCCGTCGAACGTGCTCGTGCCGCGACCGATTTCGTCCAGCACGATGAGGCTGCGCGCCGTGGCGTTGTTCAAAATGTTCGCCGTCTC
>CAXUBD010000066.1:0-2370 GCA_964249225.1 uncultured Verrucomicrobiota bacterium
TCCGTTGATCCCGCTGGCAACGCCCACTGGAAACGCAACGTCAGATTTTTCCTGAAATGAAAACCTTCAAAGTCCGCTACGTCTGGGAGCTTGGCGAAAATTCCGGCTATTCATCCTACACGCTCCGCGCGAAAGATTCCATTGAGGCCGAGCGGCGCGCCCATGCCGCCGCATCCCGCGATTTTCCGAAATACACCTGCCACAGTTTTCATGCGGAAGAAATATGAGCCAAAAATTCTGCTACGCGCTTTTGCCCTCGCAACTGGCCGACCCGTCCGCCAAGGACGTGGACGTGATCGTCATCAAAGCGGGCGAGACCGGCTATTACCCGACTGATTGGAAATGGCAGAAAGAATTTGCCGAGCAAGCCCGCGATGAGATGAACGCGCGGCTTGGACTTTCCCCGCTGGAAGCCGACCAGATGCTCGTCGCTTCCATGTTCCCGCACAAAAAATAACCAATGAAAATAGACTCCATCGCCTGCAAACTGCTCCGCGAAAAGATCAACGCCGCGCTCGCCCCGCTCGGCAAGGAGCTTGGCGTGGTCATTCTCGCCAAAAACGCCACCTATAATCCGGCTGGCACGCTCGCCACTTTCAATCTGGAAGTCGCCGCCATCAGCGAAACCGGCCAGGTTGAAACCAAAGAGGCGGTCGCCTACCGGCAGCAACATCAATTCTTCAATCTGCCCGCTGATGGTTTGTTCAAGGAAATCACCTATGCGGGCAAGCAGTTCAAAATCACCGGCCTGTTGCCGCGCTGTGAAAAGTTTCCGCTGCTGGCGCAATCGCCGACCGGCAAGCAATACAAGCTGCCGCTCAAAGCCCTTATTCCATGAATTCACTTTTTCAAATGCCGCAGACGGCATCACGCGGCTATATGCCGGTTGAATTTGATTCAACCGAGTGGGAAACGCCGCCTGAAATTTTCAACCCGCTCAACCGCGAATTTAATTTCACGGTGGACGTGGCCGCCCGAAAGTGGAACACAAAAATCCCGGAGAATTATTTCACGCCGGAGTTGAACGGCCTCGGCCAATCGTGGCGCGAGGAAACGGTCTGGTGCAATCCGCCCTACGGCGCGGACAACATCACGCAATGGTTGAAAAAAGCCGTCGCCGAACGCGAGCATGGCACGACCACGGTTTTGCTTTTGCCCGCGTCCATTGACCGCATCTGGTTTTACACGCTGGTCTGGGACGTGGCCGCAAACCGCCCGCGTCCGGGCATCGAACTTCGTTTCTTTGAAGGCCGGATTAAATTTCTTGTGCCGCCCGAACTCGTCGGCAGATGCAAAGGCACGGGCAATGTCACCGGCAGCATCCTTGTCATCGTCCGGCCAGTCAAACCTAGCGTCCTTCAAACCTGCCATTTCTGCGGAAAATAATTATGCGTTCATTCGGACATAAACGACCCGTGCGCGATGCAAAAAAAGAAATCGTCAAATGGATGGACAGCCCTGTGTGCGCCGTCACGCGCAATGTTTTAGGCGGACAGTTCGGGCGCGACAAAAAACATCGTCTGGTCGTTTCTCTGGCTAATGGCGATGTGATCGCCATGCGGCCAACGAAAACAAAACGCACCGTCACCGGCACGGCGCAAGACATTTACCGTTACTTGCTGCGCTGCGCCGCACACTCATTTTTGCAGAGGGTCAAGGAATACAAGAAAACCATGCCGCTCAAACAAGCGCGCCGCAAGGCGCGAAAAGAACTCGGTTTATGAAAAAGCCCACTCATCCAATCAAGGAAGCGGAAATCCGAATTGAAGCCATTCTGGACGACGACGATACTTTCTGTCCAAGTCCCATCGGCGATCAACTTGTTGAAATCGGAAATTTATTGTCCGTCTGGCTGCGTGACAACGGATTCGATGAAGTCGGCAATCCGCCCGCTGGCGTTCTTTATTTCGAACTGTTTCATGGTCGAAAATCCAAAAAGGAAAAGCTGGATGATTGGGGAAGTTCCGGCCCGATTTTCGGTCCGCTGGAATACGTCCACACCACTTACGCCAGTCACATCAAATTCGCGCAGAACGGCGAATGTTGCGACCTGTTCACGGGCGACGACCTGATTTATTACGACGGCGTTTGGTATGGCGATTGGAGCGTCTTCACGCTCGACGGAAAAGATGAAGTCCAGTTGCGCGAGATCAAATCGCGCGTCACGCCCTACGTCGAATCTAAAGCCCGCCGATAATTTCCGGCAAACAATCCAAACCGTCCATGCGTTCGCGTGGACGGTTTTTTTTTGATGAAAACAGTCACCGCAATTCTTCACAACCAAAAGCGCAAGCTGACCGTGATGAGCGCGCGGCGCGCGCAACTGCTCGGACTCAAACCTTCGCGTGCTTACGGCTACGTCATTCGCAT
>CAXUBD010000066.1:2380-11667 GCA_964249225.1 uncultured Verrucomicrobiota bacterium
AGCCACGGCCAGGACATTGAGGGCGTCGGCTGGTGGCCGCACCGTCCGCGCGAACATCAACAGCATTTTTTCGGCTGGTATAAATACAAAAGCCTCGCCGACGACCGCGCTTCCGAATTTTCCCTATGAATTTTATGTCTAAATTCTATCTCACCCTCGCCAACGACGACGTGGAGTTCTGGATTCCAGTCGGCTACGTCTGGACGGAACACACCAACGACGACCTTCATGTGCAGTTCGACGGGCCGGGCGGGGACAATTTTTGTCCTCGGCGCGACAGCCACGACCATTTCATCGTCACCTTTGAAGGCAGGCAATACACCTGCCGGCACTTGGGATTCATCGGCACGCAGCCGGCCACAGGAAGGCGGCTGCACCAATGGGAATTGGAACAATTTTGGATTTCTCCCAATCGTTAGTATGAAAAAATCCCATGACATCAGCGCCGACATTGTCCGGCTCAATTTCGATCAACTCCTTCGCACCACCCAGATTGCCGTTGGTTTGAGCAAGACGGAGTGCGAACGCAATCTTTCGGAGATTCAATACGCCAGTTTCCACGGCAAAACCGTCAGCGGCCAGCATCGCGGCGACCACAGCAAAATGCTTTCCGCCGCCAAAGAACTGGCGCGGCACGCCGAGCAACTGGCCGTCGCCACTGACACGCTCGACGCGCTCGAATACTCCCGCACCCGCGAGGAGCTGGTCATAGAGCGTGATGCGCCAATTCCGCAAGCGGCCTGAAATTTATGTCAAAATCCTGCGAAACGTGTCTCTACGCCCTGACCCATGAAAAATGTCCCGGCTGTCTGGGCAATCAACCGTTCCAATATCTGAACTGGTCGGCCGCGAACCTGGGCGAACAACTCAAACGCCTGCGCGAACTGCAACGAAGCGGCGAACGCAACATTGTCATCGGCGGCCAGGGCGAGGCAGAAGTGAACGCCGAGTGGACGCCCAAAGAATCCTACGAAAAATTATTCCACGTCGCCGAAGCCTGCGGCTACATGATTACAAAAGGCCGCTGGAATTTTCAAACCAGCGAAATCGAACTCGGCCTGCCGCACGGCCATTTCCGAATTATCTGGTGGAACGACCAGCTCCACGCCATCGAACAAATCGTCACTCATACCATCTGGCACTCCGTCCCATGAACTTCTGCGAGAAATCCATTGAAATTCTTCAACGCACCCATGACGGCAACGACCTCGCGCCCTATCACCTGAAACTGGTCGAGATCGCCGTCAATGGCGGTCTGTCCGAGCAAGGTGAAGTCGCTTTTGAAGAATTGTATCAGTCGGCATTGAAAGGCTATCGCAAGCCGTGGCATTGCGGTGTCGAGCACGTCACCAAAGACCACGAAGGTTACATCTATTGGAAGGACATCAAAATCGAGCATTTTACTTTTCGTTCCTTTGAAGATGAACAGAAGGCAACTCAACGGCTGGGCGCGGCGTGCCGCCACTTGGAAGCCGCCGGCCAGTCAATTTCATTCTCAAATTATTCAACCGCTCTGACAAATCTATGAGCCGATTCAGCCCCATAAAATCCAAAGTCCTTGCGGACGGCCACCAAGCGGACAAAATTGCGCCGCCCGAACCCGAATCTCCGCCGCCCAAAGTTACGAGGCCTGCGCGCGAAATATCGCGCGACAAATCTGATTGCGTGACTCTGACTTTCAACGAGGCGAAGAATGGTTTGCAACTTCATTTTCCCAACAAACCATCCGATGAAGTCCGCGCCGAGTTGAAGGCGGCGGGCTGGCGCTGGTCGTTTCGCAACGCCTGCTGGTATCACCGCGACAAGCCGGAAAATCTGGATTTCGCCCAACGGTTTGTCGCACGGCAGAATTGTCCCAGCGGACGGCCACCTTCTGTTGAACCAGATCAAAATTCAACTGGTGCTACTGGCGACGAAATCAAACCGATGCCTACCAGCAACATCATTTCCTTTCCAACACCGCATGATGGTGGCCGTCCGCAAGGACTTCCCGCATGGCGGCTGCGACTCACCCGCCCATGAAAAGAATTCCCTGCCGTCGTGGCAAGTGCGGCTCGCACCGTTTGAAATATGACGCCGGTGCGCTGCTGGTTCTCGCCCTGTTCCTTTGGCTCATCGCCGCCCTTTTGAATTTATGAAGCGCATCCCTTAACCCCGAAACAAAAAACTGTGCAAACATCCCTCTACTACAAGGCTGGTGGAAGCGACAAAGTATATCATGTGCAGACCGTGAAGTCTGGCAGCGGATACGTTGTCAATTTCCAATACGGCCGTCGCGGAAACACGCTCATCGCCGGAACAAAAACCAGTTCGCCCGTCAGCGAAGCGGAAGCGGACAGAATCTTCGCCCGCCTCATTCACGAAAAGAAACTCAAAGGCTACACCGAGGACGCATCCGGCACGCCCTACGTCGGCGCGACCGACAAGCAATCCTCCCGGCGTCCTGCCGCAACTGTTGAATGAAATCTCCGAGGACGAGGCGCAAAAGCTGATTTTCAATCCTGATTATTGCGCGCAGGAAAAGATGGACGGCCATCACAAACTTATTCGGGCGTACGGCCACAAAGTCGAGGGCATAAACAAGAAAGGGCTGATCGTCGCGTTGCCGGAAACCATCGTCAAAGAGGCGGCTGAAATTGACGGCGACTTCATTCTGGACGGCGAGCAAATCGGCGACACGCTCCACGTCTTCGACTGTCTCGAAATCAACGGCGAGAATTTACGACCGCTCTCCTACTTGCAGCGGATGTCCGCCCTGAACGAATACGATTACGAACTCGCAGACGGCGCGCGTGCTTACCTCAAGCCCGTCCCGACTGCCTTTACCACGGCGGAGAAACGCGCCCTGTGGAACCGGCTGAAAAAGCAGAACCGCGAAGGCATCGTGTTCAAGCGAACCGCCGCCCCCTTCACCGCTGGCCGGCCAAACTCCGGCGGCGATATGTTCAAGCACAAATTTTGGGCAACCCTCTCCGCCGTCGTCCACGCGCTGAACATGAAAAGCAGCGTCCAATGCGTTTTGAAAAACGGCGGCGAGTGGGTGGCCTGCGGCAACGTCACCATTCACGCCGATGAAGGTGTCAAGCCGGGTGATATTATCGAAATCCGCTACCTCTACGCGCATAGATCATCCGGCAATCTCTACCAACCGATTTTCATGGGCATCAGGAACGACGTTTCCGAAAGCGAATGCACGACCAGCCAGCTCAAATTCAAACCCGAAGACGAATAGCCAAGTCATGAAACTCAAGCTCACCCTCGAAATGGACAATTCCGCTTTTGACGACGGCAATAACCGTCATTCCGAAACCGCGCGCATCCTTTCCAAGCTGGCCGACAAACTCGAAATGAATCCCGGCTGCACCGAAGGCCGCCTCGTGGATTTGAACGGCAATACCGTCGGCCAATGGAGCGTGGTGGCCGTCCGCAAGGACTGATTTATGAAATTCATCCTCAAAACCGATTATGTATCCAACGAATATCTGGACGGAACATCCTTCACGCTGATTGAACTCGCGCCGGATGAAGCGCGGCGGATTTTGAAGCTTCGCAAAAAAGCTGTTGAATTTATGACCGCGAATTTGTGCGGCTACTCGCGGCTGCGGGTAAGTTTCCCCGGCAGGATGTGCGTGTTCGAGGATTACAACGAGTCCTTGCGGACGGCCACCGGGCCGATCCTTGATGATGAAAAAGTTTTTGTCCGTGTGCCGGACGATTTTGAAATCCCCAACCATTGCGGGCAAGGCCGCATCGAATTGGAATCGCTCAACATCCATCACGACGGAGACCTGTGGCTGGAAGCCACCGCTGACGGCAGCGGCGATTATCTCGAAACCGAAGTGCCGCTCGAAGTTTTCGAGCTGGCCGCAAATTTATGAGCGACAACTGCCACATGAAAATCATCTGCCGCAAGGCGGATGTTCCGCGTTTTGAAGCCATCGGCTTTCAAGTCACCGACAGCCGATGGGAACACACCGTCGAAATGGAAGACCCTGCCGCCAACTACGGCAATCACGATGAACTGCCGGCCGACATTCCCTATTACGGCTGGCATGGCGAAGGCGCGGACTACGGCGCGGAAGCCGTCGCGTGCGACGGCAAACGCTTCATCGAAGTCGAGATCGGCCACAACACGACCACCGGCTTCGTCGTCGAGTGGAATGAAAAACGCAATGCGCCCTGCGCGTCCGCGTTGCGCGAAATCCGCCGCTATATCTCCATCCGCAAACGCGCCGAAAAACTTCAATGCAAAAATATCAGTTCGTAGAACCTCCCCTCCTGTTTTCGTTCGCCTACGGTCGCGTCTCATCTTCTGCCACGGGCGGCGTTTCGCGCCAGGAACATTCCATTGAAATTCAGGACGCGGCGTTCCGCGATTACATCCAGCAGGTTCAAATCCCCGCCGATTCGTTCGGCTTGGATTTTGAGCGCATTTTTTTGGAGCGTCATACCGGCGCGTTCGATTTCAGCGACATCCGCAAACGGCCGCAAGGTTTGCGCCTGTGGACGGAAATCGAAGCCACGCGAAAAAAACATCCGCGCGCTGAAATCCATCTGCTGCTCACCAAGCTCGACCGCGTGGGTCGCGGCTGGCTGGACACGCAAATCATGCTGCGCGATCTGCGCAACCTGCGCGTCCGGCTGCACATCATCAATCTGGGCGGAAAAAGTTTCGACTGCGAAAGCCTGATGGGTCAGAAAATCCTGGCCGACCTTGCGTGGCTTTCGGAAATGGAAGTCCGTAACACGCAGGAACGAATTTTGGACGCCATGCGCAACAAGCGGCGCAACGGCGAACTGCTCGGCAGTTGCCCGCCCTACGGCTGGGACGCCGTTCCAACGGGCGAAGTCACCGCCAAAGGCGTCAAAGTCCGCCGCCTCGAAGATAATCCCGACGAACAAAAATGGATTTTGCACATGGCTTACCGCCGCTATCACTGCGACTGGAGTTACCCCGGCATCGCAAAAGAGTTGAACGCCCACGGCGTTCCCACAAAACGCGGCAAGGGCGAAGTGATGAAGTTGCGCGTCGGCAAAGGCCGCGAACATAAATCCGAAATCGGTTTCACCAGCGGCAAATGGCAATGCGGCAACGTCGCCAAAGTTTTGAACAATGCCACGGTAAGAGCGTGGCTTTCTGAACGCGAAAACGAAGTCCAATTAGCTGCATAAATATATGAATGAACTCATCGCCCGCTGCGCGGGCCAATTCATCCCAAAGTGCGCCGACGATTTCATCGGCGATAACGTCATTGAAATGCGCAACGGCAACCTTACCGGCGCGCGCGCCATCGCCCTGCACATTGAAAAAATGGTGCGCGTGTCAAAAAAGAACGGCAAGACGCCGGTCAAGGTTTTGCTCAACGGCAAGCCCGGCCTGGGCAAAAGTCTCATCGCGCAATACCTGCAATATCTGGTCGGTTGCGACAAGTGGAGCACCATTAAATTAAATGGCACGCAGGTCAAAATCGAGGTCATCGAGGACATTGCCGGCAATCTCCATTACAAAAATTTGTTCGGCGATTACCGGATGCTGTGGATTGACGAAGCGGATGAGATTCCGCGCGTCGCGCAAGTGCGTTTCCTGACGCTGCTGGACGACCTGCCATCGGGCGTCGTCGTCATTTGCACGAGCAATTGCCAGTTGAAAGATTTTGAGAACCGCTTTCAGACCCGGTTTCAGGTCTTTGAACTCGCTCCGCCGCCCTCGGAAGATATTGAGAAGCTCATCATCCGCATCGCGCCGGACATCACCGGCAAGGATGCCAAGGACATCGCCACTTATGCCGCCGGCAATGTGCGTCAGGCTTTGCTCGACGCGCAGGGCGTGTTACAAGCTGCGGCGTAATGGCAGGTGCGGCTCGCATTTTATGAAAAATCCGTGGGACTTGGCGAAACGAAAAAAACTTCACCGGCTCAATCCATTTGGAGATTCCGAAGTCCTTGCGGACGGCCACCATGCGGCGAAAGTTTTTAATGGCAGGTGCGGCTCGCACAAAAACTCGGCGCGAAAACGCATTAGTCATGCGAAGGCCACCCCACCGGCTTTTACATCGTGTTCAGCGCGCCGCTCACACTGGCCCGCCGCATCAAGGCCGCCGGTTATTTCCAGGTCGAAGTCGAAAAACTTCTGGATGGAACGGATTGCTGGTCGCTGCGGCTGACCAACAATGAATATGCGGCCTGCCGCAATGTGACTGGCAACCGCCCGTGGTCGGAGAAAACCAAGCGCCAAGTCTTGCGCTGGGCCGCCGTCGCGTGGCTCGAAAAACTTTAGCCGGCTATTTGGCCGATTTAACTTTTGCCCACCGCGCTTTCGCGGCCAGCGAGATTTTCTTTCGGGCGGCGGCGCTCATCTTGCGCCGTTTCTTCGGCGCGGGAGCGGCGACCGGCGTGGCGGTTGAACCTAAAATCCGGTTCAATTCGCTGCCGAGCGATTGGATTTGTTCTTTGATGGTTGCCGCGCGCCGCAATTGCTGCGGTGAGAGATTGCTTAAGGTTGAACTCATAGGCCGGTAGTTAGCGGGTTTCACCTGAAAAAGTCAATTGTCAGACGGACACCATTGCGCTATTTAATTTTGTGACGATGCCTGACCAACCCGACAACTACGAACCGAACCTCGGCCTGGAACCATCCGACGCCGAACTGGAAATGGTCGTGGACGAGGCGCGCCACGCAACCGGTCAAGGGCCGGCGGCGCGTTCCGCCATGCAAGGCATCACCGCCATGCAGGCACGCCTCAAACTTCTCACGGAACAAAAAAACAAGCTGCTCGATCAGATGGACGACAATCCAACCGACACGCAGCTTGGCAATGAGCTTTCCACTTTGAACAAGGAACTGCGCGAAGCCCAAAGCCGCCTTGCCGGATACCACTCACAGTTTGAAGGTCTCAATTAACTTCTGATTTCCCGCGCAGGCGGGATGTTCCGACTCGTTGTCATGCGAGTCTTGCGTTAGACGCGCCGGAGGTCTTGGCAGACTGCCACCACCGGCGCGTCTTTGCTTTTCCCTCCCAACCCCTGAACCAAAACTATGAAACGACACAGTCCCATCGGGGCTGCGGCGAGCGCATCGCTTGCCACAGTCGAACCCCCGCCGCCAAAAAATGGCGGACCGGAAAACCCACAACCCAAGCCCGCAGAGGTAGGTGCGGCTCGCACCGGCGTGAAGAAAGTCACCTTCGGCGCGGGCATTACCAAAAAGAAAGAGGATACCAAGACCGCCTACCCGGTCATGCCCGAAATCCGCGATTCGGCGATTTTGGCCGACCGCATCCTTAAACGCACCGAGGAGTTTGAAGCGTTGAAGGGCGCGCTGGAAACCGACAAGGCCGAGTTGAAGATGCTGGCGACGCCGCACTACTTCACGGTCAATCATGGCCGCCATGAAGTGCCGAGTTCCATCGCGGTCATGGCGAAGGATGAAAACGGCAAGACGACGGGTGAAGTGCTTGTCACTTTCCAGAACCGTTACTCGCTCCTGCCCGATGAGGCGGGCGTGCAGCCGATTCTGGGCGAGCGCACCGGCGAGTTCTTCCGGCAATGTTTTGAACTCAAAATTTCCGGCGACAAGCTGCCGGAAGATAAAACCCAGGACTTGATGGACGAGTTGCAGGCGTTGTTTGCCAAATACAATGCGACGGACGCCATCGAGGTCAAGGAAGGCGTCAAGCCGACCAAAGAGTTCCACGCCGCGCGCCACTTGGAATTGTCCGTCGAGGAAAATTTGGCGCTCGACCAGAACTGCCCGATCATTGCGATGGTCAAAACCAAGGGTCGCGGCGGGCGCAACTGACATGAACCAACCCGACATCGAACTGGCACATGAGATCGCGGACAAGGCCGCCACTCTCATCGCTCAACAACTGCAATCCGTCCCGCAGGAAAACGCGAGGACATTGCGATTGTGATTGCCGAAGTCTTGCCCGAAAAAGTCGGCGCAAAACTAAATTTACCTTAACAGGTAAAACCCGCCGTGTGTCGTCACGCTTTGCCGCCGTGAACGACGCTGAACAAAACTCTCAATACCTCACTGGCCTCTCTAAAGACACGCGATGCGTTAGTGCCGAGCAATGTGGGGAACGGCGGTGCATTTTCAACCCTAACCTTCAAACAACTATGGCCGATTACTTCACCAAATTCAGTTTCTGCATGACGCTTCCCAGCAAGGAAGCGCAGCAATACGCATTGGAACTCCATAAAAAAATATCCGATGTCCGCGACGGCGATCTGGACAAGGATTTGCCTGAATCGCTTACCGACATGGACACCATCGGGGACTGGCAGTTTGAAACCACTCCGCTCGATAAAAACTTCGGCTTGTGGCTGCACTCCGAATATGGCGGCGTGGACGCCGTCTGCGAGTTTGTCAGCCACTTGCTGGAAAAATTCTCGCCGCGAAGTCGTGTCGAGTTTGAATGGTCTCACGATTGCACCAGCGCCAAGACCGACGCCTACGGCGGCGGCGCGGCCATCATCACCGCCAAAAAAATCCGCACCATGAGCACGAGCCAATGGCTGCTGAAAAACAACTAAACCTATGGGCATGACCAAAAACTACCTGCTGAAAATTCTGGAAAATTGTTCCGAACATCAGTTCGGCCAGGACGCCGTCGAATGGGCGATTGTGTCCGGCTGGATAACGCTCACCGGCGATCTCCAGACAGATTTGAAAACCATCATGGGTGAGCCGAACACCTGTCCGCGCTGCCATGCGCTTAACGTGCCGGATTCCCTGAAATGCGATGAGTGCGGCGACGATTTGCCGACGCCGAAATTTCCCGGCCAATACGACGCCATTTGTGAAGCGTATCGCCGTATGCGCGATGAATTAAATCAACAAAGCATGGACGCTCTGCATCCCCTCTTTGAGGAAATTTTGCGCCCGATGCCAGGCCGAGGTTCGGCTTCGCTCGCGCAACGCATCCCATGATAATCACACCTCCGACTTATCCCGCTCGTCCTGTCAACGGCGGGCCGCTGCCCAAAGCCCCGTCCAAATCCGGCCTGTGGTATTACGAGCCGAAAGTCAACGGCTGGCGCGCGCTGGTTCACGGCCCGACCGGAGCCATGTTCAACCGCAAATGCGAGCGGCTTTCGATTGAATCCGAATTTTCCCAGGCCACGCGATTGTTGCGCGAACATTTTCCGCAGCAAGAATGGCTCGACTGCGAGGCGTTGGAACGGCGGCACGGCATCGGGCGCGGCAGCCTGATCGTTTTGGACATCATCGTGCCGGCCAAAACGTATCGGGAACGGTTTGAAATCATCCGCGACACGCTCAC
>CAXUBD010000067.1:0-8679 GCA_964249225.1 uncultured Verrucomicrobiota bacterium
TTGTTTGACAAGGCGCTTCTCTAACTTGGAGAGCCTCTCGTCAAACATGGAATGCCTCTTCTCTTGTTAGACAAGCCTCTTCTCTTGTTAGACATGAGGCATTCCAAGCTTGGAATGTCCTGTCCGTTGACAGTTGTGTCCATAAACAGGGCAATTCCAGCATTGAGTGCCGGGTGCGGCGACCCGGCGGCGTCATTTTAAATAAACCTTTTTTGAAATCTGCCATGGGGTGAACACCCCATGGCGGCGGACGGACGTTCCCGTTTATTGTATGACCAAATTATGTTACGAAGCATCAAGCAGCTTTTGGGCGACAAGCTCGGCGCGTCGGATGGCGACATCGGCCAGGTGAAGGATTTTTATTTCGACGACCAGAACTGGGCGGTGCGTTATGTGGTCGCGGACACGGGTTCGTGGTTGTCGGGGCGGCAGGTGCTCATCTCGCCGCATTCCTTCGGCAGCTTTCATCCGGCTGGAAAAATTTTGACGGTCAACCTGACCAAAAAACAGATTGAGAACAGCCCGCCGATTGAAGCGCACAAGCCGGTGTCGCGGCAATACGAAGAGGAATATTACCAATACTATGGCTGGCCCGGCTACTGGCAGGGCGACGGATTGTGGGGCATGAGCGGCTTTCCGATCTTATCAACGCCGCCAAAAACGCCGCCGCACGAGAAAGCATCGGCCGGCCTAAAACACAGAAGCCCCGACGCGCATCTGCGCAGCACGGAATCCGTGAACGGCTACCACATCGCGGCGACCGACGGCACCGCCGGCCACATCTGCGATTTCATGATGGATGAAAAAAGCTGGGCGATCGGCCAGATTGTCGTCAAAACCGGCCACCGTTTTTCCGGCAACGAAGTGTTGATTCCGGTCCGCAACGTTGACAAAATCAGCTATGAAAAATCCACTGTATTTGTGAATCTGACCAAGACCGCTGTCGAACACAGTTCCGCGCACGATCTGGCTCTGGTCAGTCAGTAAAACAAAAACAAAAAGGAAAAAATCATATGAAAATAAAATCAACGCTGACCCTGATAGCCGTCGGCGCCGCGCTCGGAGTCGGCTGCGCCTGCCATCGCCCGCCGCCGCCAGATAGACCGGCCAGTGGCATGGTGGATGGTCCGGGCCTGCAAGGTCATCATCCGTGGCCATCGCCATTGATGCAGGCGCTCGATGCGAATCACGATGGCGTGATTGATGCGGAAGAAATCTCCAACGCACCCGCCGCGTTGAAAACGCTCGACAAGAACGGCGACGGCCAGTTGACGCCGGACGAATTGCGTCCGCCCCGTCCGCCGCTGAAAGACGGCCCGCCATCCGGTCCCGAAAAACCATATGTACTGCCTCCGGGCTGAAAAATTGTTTTGGCGGACCAGCGGCGGATTGCCGGAAATCCGCCCGTTCTCTTTTTATGAAACAAAATAAATATCCGCAAAATCAAAAATCGGCCGAGGCCTCGCTTGAGGCGAAGGCGGCGGCGATATTGAATCAAAATAATTTCGCGCCCGCGCCGGATGAAGTGGCCGGCCGCGCCTACTTTGCTTACGTCAACCAAGGTTCGCGGCCCGGCCACGAGGTGCAGCACTGGTTGAAAGCCGAGGCGGAATTGATCGCAGAACGCGACCGCACCCGCGTCCACGGTTTTCACAATCAGACATAAAAAAATTTGCAGCCATGAAAGACCCCGTTTACAAACTCATCGAACTCACCGGCACTTCTGCGGTTTCCATCGAGGACGCCGTGGACAAGGCCATCAAGCGCGCGCATAAAACCATCAAGAACCTGTGCTGGTTCCAGGTGGTCGAAACGCGCGGCAACATTGAAAAAGGAAAAGTGCATCACTGGCAGGTGACCATCAAAGTCGGCTTCACCGTGAACGGCTGAGCGCAATTTTATTTATGACGAACAAAAAAACAAATGCCGCCGCGAACATCACGCGCAAACGATTGATCGAGTTGCTGAACGAGGATCTGGCCGGGGAATATCAGGCTATCATCGCCTACACAGTTTACAGCCAGGTGCTCAAAGGCGCGGCTTACACGGACATCGCGCGCGAACTGGAATCGCACGCCGCCGAGGAATTGCAGCACGCCATAAAAATCGCCAAGCAGATTGATTATCTCGGCGGGATGCCGGGCGTGACGCCCAAGCCGGTCAAAACTTCCAACGATCCCGTCGTCATGCTGCGCGCGGATTTGGAAAACGAACGCGAAACCGTCGGACGTTACCGCGAGCGCATCCGGCAGGCCGAGGCGCTGGGCGAATTCGGCCTGAGCGAAACCTTGCGCGCGATCATCGTGCAGGAACAGGATCATGAAATTGATTTGAGCGCCGCGCTCGGCATCAACGTGCCGCCGCCGATAAAACCCGAAAATAAATAACCCGCACGGAAAAACCACCATGCCTCAAGGCGACAAATCCAGTTACACGGCCAAACAGAAACGTCAGGCCGCACACATCGAAACCGGCTACGAGAAAAAGGATGTCCGCCCGAAAACTGCGGAGGCGCGGGCCTGGGCCACCGTCAACAAACTCTCCGGCGGCGGCAAAAAAAGCGGTTCCGGGAAAAAACAGAATTGATTTTGAATTATGCCCGCCATGACCGCCAAAGAAATCAAACTTCACCTGAAGTCCGTTCCGGACTGGTCGAAACGCGCGCAAATAATTTACCGGACATTTAAATTTGCGGATTTCTTGAACAGCGTCGCCTTCGTCAACCGGATCGCCAGATGCGCCCAAAAAATCAACCATCATCCCGACATTGACATTCGCTATGACAAGGTGACTTTGAAGCTCACCACGCATGACGAAGGCGGACTCACCAAAAAGGATTTCTTTCTTGCCGCACAATCTGACGACGTCTTCGCCAAATTTTTTGCGTCCTGACCCACGCGGAATTCAAACCAAAATCAAACCAGTTTTTAATCAAAAATTATGAAAGCCGCCAATCCCAAACTCGCGGAGAAACCGCAACCGCCGGTTTTCCAAAAAACCCTTCACCGCCTGCGCCCAAATCCCAAGGCGGCCGCCGTCAGTTCCAAATCCGAAAAACGCGAAAACACTTTTTCCAAATCCCGTGATACGCGCGAGGATCGCGGCGAACGCCAGAGCAAGACGACGCATAGCTCGCAAACTTTTCCCCATGTGCGATAGTCAAAATAAAGCCTATGAAAACCAATCCCTTGAAAGAAGGCAGCCTGACTGAAAATTCCGCCGGCATCGGCACTGTGACCGGCAAGATGGTCCGCGCCCGCGCGGCCGAACTGGCCGTCATCAAAGGCCGTTCCGCGCACGACGTGACGGAATCCGATCTGGCGCAGGCCCGCCGCGAATTGACCGGCGAGCCGGACCTTGACCCGAAGGAAACGATTCTTGAATCCGCGCCCGAATCCGAACGCTGGGACCCGCTGCCCGGCTCCACTGGACATAAAGTGGCAACGGCCGCCAGCGAAGATGAAGACGACGAAGGCCGCAGCGACAATGAACGGCTCGTCGAAGAAGGCATTGAAGGAGCCGAACTCGATCACAGCCTTCAAGCCGTCAAAGCCGCCGCAAAAAAAGACAACGTTTAATTCTTCACCGCAATTGGGCAGGGCGAGCGTCCTTGCGAGCCGCAGATGGAATGAAAAAATGCCCCGCGATTTCTGCGCAATCGCGATTCGACGCCGCCCGTTTCGACGACATAATGTTCGCGCGGAACTATGTCATCATTTCAAACCAACCCCGGACAAAATTCCGCCGCGACGGAATTGCACGTCAGCGGCATGACCTGCCAGAACTGCGCGCGCCACGTCACCGACGCAATCCAAAACGTGTCCGGCGTCCGCAGCGCCAGCGTTTCGCTGGAAAATAAAAACGTCTCCGTCCGCTGGAATGCCGGCGCGACAAAAAATATTTCCGTCGTCGTCTCCGCCGTAAAAAATGCCGGCTACGAAGCGAAGGAAATCCAACCCGGCGAAACCGAACCCAAAAACCGGCGGATCAATCTGTGGCTCGGAATTTCCGTCACAATTTTTCTGATGATCGGCGAATGGATTTTCGGCCTCGCCATGAAGCCGTGGTTCCAATGGCTCGCGTTTGCGCTCGCGGGCGTCGTGCAAATTTTTTCCGGCGCGCCATTTTATCGCGGCGCGTGGAACCAGCTCAAGGTCGGCGGTTCCAACATGGACACGCTCGTCGCGCTCGGATCCACGACGGCGTTCGGATTCAGTTGCTGGGTTTTGTTCAGCGGCCAGGGCGGCCACGTTTATTTCATGGAAGCCGCCTCCATGATTTCGCTCATCAGCCTCTGCCACTGGGTCGAAGCGCGCGTGAGCGACAAGTCCGGCGGCGCGCTGAAATCGCTGTTGAATCTCGCACCGCAAGTCGCTCGGATAAAAAATCCAGGCGGCGACGAAAATGAAATTTCCGTTTCTGAATTAAAAATCGGCGATGAAATCATTTTGCGCCCCGGCGACCGCGTGCCGGTGGACGGAATCATTATCGAAGGCGATTCGGCGATTGACGAATCCGCGCTAACCGGCGAATCCATTCCCATTGATAAAAAAATCGGCGAGGAACTTTTTGCCGGCACGATCAATTTGAACGGCCGACTCGTCATGCGCGTCGCCGCGACCGGCGAAGCCACGGCGCTCGCGCACATCATCGCCGCCGTGCAACGCGCGCAGACCAGCCGCGCCGACATCCAGCGCATTGGCGACCGCGTGAGCAACGTCTTCGTTCCGATTGTCGTGACGGTCGCCATCGCCGCCGCGCTGTGGTGGGGACTCGCGCCGGAATCAGCGAATAAAATTCACGCCTGGCTCGCGCCGTTTCTCTGGCACGTGCATTTGCCGATGGGCATGGCGACGGCATTTATCATCGCCGCCGCCGTTTTGATCGTCGCGTGTCCGTGCGCGATGGGTCTGGCCACGCCCGCCGCAATCATGGCCAGCGCCAATGCGGCCGCGCGCCGCGGCATTTTGATCCGCGACGGCGTGGCAATGGAAAAAGCCGGAAAAGTCACGGCGGTGATTTTTGACAAGACCGGCACGCTCACGATTGGAAAACCGGAAGTGGCGGCGGAAAAAGAATTTGAAATCCAGAATTCGCAATTCCGAATTTTGGCGGCAACGCTCGCGCGTAACTCCACGCATCCGATCAGTCAGGCGATTGCGAAAATTTCTGCGGAGAAAGTTGAAGTCGCCGATTGGAAAGAGATTCGCGGCTCCGGCATCGAAGCTCAAATTTCAAAACGAACGCGTCTTGGCTCATTGAACTGGCTCAAAGAATCCGGCGTGGATTTTTCGCCCGGCGAAAAATTTATTTCCGAATGGTCGAATCAAGGCGCGACGATTGTTGGTTTGGCTTCCGATAAAAAATTGCTCGGACTCTTTGCCGTGCGCGACGTGTTGAAAACGAATGCGAAACAAGTGGTCGAACGACTTCAGTCGCAAGGACTGAAAATTTATCTCGTCACCGGCGACAATTCTTTGACCGCCGCGAGCATCGCGAAGCAGGTCGGCATCGCGGCGGAAAATGTTTTCGCCGAAGTTCGTCCCGAACAAAAGGCCGAGTTCGTGAAAAAACTTCAGGCGGCAGGCGAGCGCGTGGCGTTTGTTGGCGACGGCATCAACGATGCGCCGGCGTTGACGCAGGCGGATCTCGGCATCGCCGTCAGCCGCGCGAGCGACGTGGCGCGCGAGGCGGCGGACATCATTTTGCTGAAATCGGAAATCGAGGCCGTGCCGGAAGCGCTCGGCCTCGCGCGCGCGACGTTGCGGACGATCAAACAAAATCTGTTCTGGGCGTTTTTTTACAACGCGCTCGGCGTGCCGCTGGCGGCGTTGGGATTTATCAGCCCGATTTTTTGCGCGGCAGCGATGGGCGCTTCCGATTTGATCGTGATCGGCAATGCGTTGCGCTTGCTGCGCTGGCGGGCGAGATGAATGAAACATTTTAATCCGCAGATTACGCGGATTTTCGCCGATTAAAAAACTGCTGAATCTGCGTAATCTGCGGACAGGTTTTTAAAAATCCAAAATCTTTCAATTTGAAAATTTTTCATCCCGCGTATTGAATTCCGCGCAGGGAGTTTTATAGTTCGCCTCGACGAATCACCGAAATGAGCAATCCAAATGACGCAGCGCAGCCGTGGGACATCGAAGCGGCGCGCACTCTCTACAACATCACGCGTTGGGGCGCGAAGTATTTTGACATCAACGACGCCGGGCATGTCGTTGCCAAACCGTTGCAGGATGCGGGCGCGACGGTGGATTTGACGGATGTGATTGAAGAAGCAAAAGGGCGCGGGTTGAAATTTCCGTTGCTCATCCGGTTTCAAGATATTTTGCGGCATCGCGTCGAGGCGATCAACAAGGCGTTTCAAAATTCGATTTCGGAATTTAATTATCAGGGAAAATATCGCGGTGTGTTTCCGATCAAGGTGAACCAGTTGCGCGAAGTCGTGGAAGAAATTTTGGACGCGGGCAAGCCATTCGACTTTGGCCTCGAGGTCGGCAGCAAGCCGGAATTGTTCGCCGGCCTTGCGCTGCAAAATCAGCAGGGCTGTCTCATCGTTTGCAACGGCTACAAGGATTCCGAGTTCATCAAGATGGCGCTGCTCGGCATCAAGCTTGGCAAAAAAGTCATCATGATCGTCGAGAAACTCGAGGAGCTGAAGCAGATCATTTCCGTCTCGCGGCAGCTTGGCGTCGAACCGCTCATCGGCATCCGCGCGCGATTGTTGAGCAAGGGCGCGGGCAAATGGGCGGAGAGCGGCGGCGAAAATGCGAAGTTCGGCTTGAGCACGGTGGAACTTTTGACCGCGACGGAATTGTTGAAGGCCGAAAATCTCGGCCACTGTTTGAAGCTGCTGCATTTTCACATCGGCTCGCAGGTGCCGGATATTTTGACGGTGAAAAAAGCCGTGCAGGAAGCCGCGCGTTTTTACGCGAAGCTGAACAAGATGGGTTTTCCGATTGAATTTGTGGATGTCGGCGGCGGGCTGGGCGTGGATTACGATGGTTCGCGCAGCGCGTTTGATTCCTCGACGAATTACACTTTGCAGGAATACACGAACGACATCGTTTATTACATCGCCGACGTTTGCAACGCGGAGAAGGTGCCGCATCCGACCATCATCAGCGAAAGCGGACGCGCCATCGTCGCGCATCACAGCGTGTTGATCGTGGAAGTTTTTGGCGCGATTGAAAAAATCCGTCCCGGCGACGCGTTCAAATACGGCGACAGCGAACACGCGCTCGTGAAGGAATTGCTCGACATCAAAAAAAATCTCTCGAAGGCGAACAAGCTCGAGGCGTTTCACGACGCGCAGGAACGCAAGGAAGACGCGCAGCAGATGTTCGCGCTTGGCCTGCTCGATTTGCCGGACAAGGCGCGCATCGAAAATCTTTATTGGGAGATCAGCCAGGAAGTCGTCGCGAGTTTTCGCGGTCAGGCTTACATTCCCGAAGAAATTCGCAAACTCGAAGACACGCTCGCCGACCAGTATCTCTGCAATTTTTCCGTCTTCCAATCGCTGCTCGATCACTGGGCGCTCGGACAATTATTTCCCATCATGCCGGTCTCGCGCTTGAACGAACGTCCGACGCGCGAAGCCACTTTGGTGGACATCACCTGCGATTCCGACGGACAGGTCAACAAGTTCATTGACCTGCGCGATGTGCGTGACACGTTGCCGTTGCATGAATTGAATTCAAACGGCAACGGGAAACCCGAGCCGTATTTCATCGGATTTTTTCTGATGGGCGCGTATCAGGACATCATGGGCGACCTGCACAATCTGTTTGGCCGCGTGAACGAGGTTCACGTCTTCCTCGAACCCGACGAGCCGACCGGCTATTACATCGAGGAAGTCATCGAGGGCGACACCGTGATCCATTCGCTCACCGCCGTGCAATACGACGAGAACGAACTCAAACGCCAGATGAAGGCGCAGATGGACGAAGCCATCAAATCCGACCGCATGAAACCGTCCGAAGCCATGCGCCTGCTGGATGATTACGAACGCGGGTTGAAGGCTTATACTTATTTGAGTTTTTGAACTGTTATGTGGCTGTTTATTTTTGTCGCGATAATTTTAATTGTCCTCGTAATTGCCGGAAAAAAATTTAGTCCGAAATCAGTTCCTGTTCCTGAATCAAATGCAAAAATTTACGAAGCTGTTCCTTCATTGCTAACTCCAGCCGAACGATCTTTTTTTGGTGTGCTTCAACAATCGTTGGCGTCTGACTATCAAATTTTCGCCAAAGTTAGATTGGCGGATATTGTGCGGCCAGTTCGCAATCCAAGCCGCAGCGGTTGGCAATCCGCATTCAATCGGACCAGCGGAAAACACGTTGATTTTCTACTTTGCGATTTGGAGCGTCTGAATGTAGTTGGAGTGATTGAATTGGATGATCGCACTCACGAAAGGTTTGAACGCGGATTACGCGACAGCTTGGTGGATTCAGCACTTGCTGACGCAGGAATTCCAATTTTACGCATTTCGACGCGACAGTCTTATTCGCCGGCACAAATTCGGGATCAAGTGCAAAATTCATTTCGTCGTTAAAAATTTCGCCGCGCAAATTTGTTTTTCCATTCGTCATTCTTCCTTCATCATTTCCCCGATGACGCCGCCCAACGCCGAATTGTTCCGTTCGCTCGCCAAACTCGCGCGCGGATTGTCCG
>CAXUBD010000067.1:8689-11419 GCA_964249225.1 uncultured Verrucomicrobiota bacterium
TCGTCCTGGTAGGCAACACCCTCGCGGACATCGACTACACCACCATCGTCTAAGGCTCAGGCCTCAGGCTAAGGTGGAGGGCCGCCCTTCGGGGCGGCCCTTTTCTTTTGGGGTTTGCCCGCCGCGCTGATCGCCTGCGCCGAACTGGTCCGCGCCGATTCGCTCACGCCGTCCGGCATCGCGCCCGCGCTCGCCGTCAACACACTGCTGCTCTACGGACTCTGGCAGATGAGTAGTTTCCAAAAACAGGAACGCGCCTGGCGCAACGCGCTCGACCGCGCGCGACTGCTTGCCGTCATCAATCTCGGCCTCTGCCCGTTTCTTTACTGGCACAATAAAATGCCGGAGCAATTCTTTTTCACCGCCGCCGTCCTGCTGCTGATATTTTCCGCCGTGCTGTTTCTGTTCACGTTGAACGTCGTCCTCAAACAACTCGGCGCGATGCTGCCGGACGAAAATTTGCGGCAGGAAACGCGGCAGTTCACCGCGCTCAACCGCTGGCTGCTCGTCGCGTGGCTCGCCGTCATCGCGCTTTCCGTTTTGGTCCCCCAATTCTCCGACCTGCCGGCGCGCGTGGGCGCGAAAAACTGGTTTTGGATCCAGCGCGGCGAACTGGTCGTGTTTCTCTTCCTCGGCCTCTCGCCGCTGGCCATGACGATGGCGTTGGTCTGGAAAACCAAGGAAGCGATCCTCGACAGCGTCTTCAGTTCAAGGTGAAAATCTCCGCGAAGGAATAAAAAAAAATCGCGCGCGGGTTGCGCCAGTCAATTCAACGGGCAAGTCATTTGTCCTCGTCCAAGAAAGTCAGCTTCACGCCGCCTTCTTTGGGTTTGGAAAAACTATCAAGCAGCGTCGGCGCGTTGGCCGGCGCGGGCGAAATTTCTTTTTTGATTTCCGCGCTTTGCGGTTCCAGCGCGGAGCGCAGCGCGCCTTCGACGAGCTGGGCGCAATGGATTTTCATCGGCGGCAGCGGGCCGAGTTCGCCGGCGAGTTCTTCGGTCTTGAGCGCGAGCGCTTCCTCGGCGGTTTTGCCGCGGATCAATTCCGTCGCGAGACTGGCGACGGCGATGGCGGTTTCGCAGCCGAACGATTGAAACGTCGCGCGGTCAATGACGCGCCGGCCGTCCTGCTGCTTGAACTTCACCCATAGCCGCAGCATCTCGCCGCAATCGGCATTGCCGACCGTGCCGATGGAATCCGCGCCCGCCATCTCGCCCATGTTTTGCGGATTGGCCAGCGCGGCTTGAATGCGTTTTTGTAAATCGTCGGTCATGGTTCAATAAACTTCGTCGTGCGTGCCGATGTCTTGAAACACGGCGCGACTTTTTGTGGCGAATTGAAAAACGACGCGGAGGTCGTATCCAATGGAGAAACTCCAATACTCGCGCAAGTCACCGGAAAGTTTGTGTGTCCGCAATCTTAAATCAAAAGGATCGTTTCGGAAAATTTCAACCCGCTGCCAGAATTTTTCTTCCAAATCTTTTTGTCTTCCAATTCGTTTTTTGAAAGCGCGTTTGAAAGAAGAACTGAAAGTGATTTCAGTCATGCAGCATTTTCTTCAATTCGCTGATGGAACTGGAAAACTTCAGCTTGCCGCGCTTCAATTCTTCCATGCTGCGGCGGCCATTTTCTTTTATCTCGCGCCTGCGTTGCTCAATAAGCTCGCGCTCCAGCAGAGATTTCAACTCCAGCTTCTCTTCCGTGGAGCAACTTCTTACATTTTCAACCAATGTCGCAAAACTCATAGTGGCACGTTAATATCTCTTCGTGCTGCGGTCAATTCACTTTGCCGGGCCAGCCGCAAAATCTGGATGCAACGGATTAACCACCAGTCGGCGAACAGACGGAACGACGATTAAATCCATGTCTTCCATCGGCACGGCACCGAGCAAAACCTCATCGCCGAGAACGACGGCACCGACGTAGCACTCGCGGTTTTCAAATTGCACGCGCACCGGGCCGACGTAAGGACACAGGCAACGCTTGCCATCCGCCGTCGTGACTTCTTTTTTGGAAGATTCTTCGAGTTGCAGTTCCAGGCGCACTTCTTCGGGCAGGCACAAAAACAACGAGCCGGTGTCCACGAGCGCGCTGATCTCGATGGCCTTGAGATTGGCGCGCTTGGGATTATCCAATTTTATTTTTGCGTGAACTGTTCCCATGAAATGAATTTTGCCCGCAATTAAGCCGGGCGCAAGCCAATAGAATTCTCGCCTATGTTTTGCGGGTTGGCGAGCGCGGCTTGAATGCGTTTTTGTAAATCTTCGGTCATATTAAAAATAATCTAATTCATCTTTGCGCTCGAACTCTAAAAAATCTTTTATCGGTCGTGGTTCCGTATGTGCCTGGATTTGCAGGCGTCCAATTAACTAAATCTGTGCTGGATTCTAAAATGATTGTAACCGGCCCTCCTGCATCATCAGGAATGACAACGGAACTTGCGGGAGTAAATTGTTCATCGTGCCTACATATTTGAACTGTGCAAAAACATGGAATGCCAGAACTTGTTATTTGAAGTGTCGCTGAACCTGCCACAGTTGGTAAAGAGCTTGCGAATAACGGCGTTGGGCTGACACTGCCGCTATTGAAACTCGTTTGATAATTAAAAACGACCCCATTAACAATGGTTTGAAGAGATGCTGAACTTGGTGCTGCTTTCACACTAGCGACAAAATATAAAACCTTGGCAGTTTCGTTTGTTTGGAGCGTGATGATTGAACTGTTTGTGGC
>CAXUBD010000068.1:0-693 GCA_964249225.1 uncultured Verrucomicrobiota bacterium
GCCCAGATTTCCGTCCGCGCCCGCCCATTCGTCCCAGATCGTCACGCCGTGATCGTTGAGCCATTTGACGTTCGTGTCGCCGCGCAAAAACCAGAGCAGCTCGTAGATGATGGACTTGGTGTGAACTTTTTTCGTGGTGAGCAGCGGAAACGAATCGCGCAACGGACAGCGGATTTGCGCGCCGAAAACGGAAAACGTGCCCGTGCCGGTGCGGTCGGCCTTGAACTTGCCGTGATCGAGGACATGCCGGAGCAAATCGAGGTATTGAATCATCGCGGGAAAAGTTTAATCACGAAACGCGCGCGGGAAAAAGAAATTTAGGCGAATTCATTTGGTGAAAACTCGTGCCATTCGTGTCATTGAATTTTCCGGCGTTTGCGGCAAACTGTGCGCGCCATGAGAATCCTCGCCCTTGATCACGGAAGCAAGCGCATCGGCGTCGCGGTGAGCGACGAAACCAAAACCATCGCGCAGCCGCTGGAATATATCCTCGCCGAGCCGTTCGCGGATTTTCTCGCGCGGCTGAAAAAAATCCTCGGCGAGAAGGAGATTGACCTAATACTCATCGGCCTGCCGCGCAACATGGATGGCAGTTACGGCCCGGCGGCGCAAAAAGTGCAGACGTTCGTCGGCGTTCTGAAAACCGCCATCACTGTCCCGATAAAAATGTGGGACGAGCGGCTGACGAGTTCG
>CAXUBD010000068.1:703-11412 GCA_964249225.1 uncultured Verrucomicrobiota bacterium
TGATCCAAGGCAACGTCCGACGCGACCAGCGTAAAGAAAAAGTGGACAAGATGGCGGCGGCGATTTTGTTGCAAAGTTATCTGGACGGGATTTAACCACCAAGACACAAAGACACCAAGTTTATGAAGCCGCAAAGGCACAGAGCCGCAGAGGGGAAAACGATTTTTAATCTCTGTGCCTCTGCGCCTCTGTGGCAAAAAGTCTTCTTTGTGGCTTTGTGCCTTGATGGTTTATGAATCTGAAATTCAAACTCGTCATCGCCTACGACGGCACGGCTTATCAAGGCTGGCAGGTGCAAAAGATCGGCACAGGTGTGCAGGAAAAAATCGAGGCGGCGTTTGGCAAAATGTTTCCGAGCGTCAAGCGCATCCACAGTTCCAGCCGCACGGACACCGGCGTCCACGCTCTCGGCATGGTCGCTCATGTGGAAATTCCGCGCGCGGAATTCAAGATGCCGGCCGCCCGGCTCGCACTCGCGCTCAACGCTTTTTTGCCGGACGACATCCGCGTGCAATCGGCGGTGCGCGCGCCGGAAAAATTTCACGCGCGTTTCGACGCGAAAGGCAAGCAGTATCGTTACTTCGTCTGGAACCACGCCGCGATGAATCCGCTGCTGCAAAAACGCGCCTGGCATTTTCCGATGAAACTGGATCTGGCAAAGATACGCACGGCGGCGAAATTATTTATTGGCAAACACGATTTCAAATCCTTCGCCGGCACGCGCAGTTACGAAATGGAATCCAACTTGCGCACGTTGACGCGCTGCGACATAAAAAAATCCGGCGCGCAACTGACGTTCATCATCGAGGGCGACGGTTTTCTTTATAAAATGTGCCGCGGCATCGTGGGAACTTTAGTGCAGGTCGGCCAGGGGAAAATTCCGCTGCCGCGCGTGGAAGACATTTTAGCCAGCCGCGACCGGCGCATGGCGGGTATGACCGCGCCGGCGCATGGATTGGTTTTGTGGAAAGTTTTTTATGCAAAACGAAAAAATGGAAAGAATTAACAAAATTATCAGAATTAAATTTCTGCAATTTCCATTTTGTTAATTCTGTAAATTCTGTCCCAAAATGAATGTTGTTTTAGTCGAACCGGAAATTCCGCCGAACACGGGCAACGTGGCGCGGTTGTGCGCGGCCACGAAATCCGTTTTGCATTTGATCGAACCGCTCGGTTTCAAGCTGGACGATTCGCAATTGAAACGCGCCGGAATGGATTACTGGCAGCACGTTGAATGGCATCGCTGGAAAAATTGGAATGAATTTGAATCGGCGAAAAAAACTGGCGCCGCGAAATTTTGGTTCATCGAGTCCGGCGGCGAAAAAATTTACAGCGATGCAAAATTTTCGCCGGACGATTATCTGATTTTCGGACGCGAGACGGCGGGCTTGCCACAAAAATTATTGGAACAAAACCGCGAGCGCTGGCTGCGGATCCCGATGTTCAACGACAAATCGCGTTCACTAAATCTGTCGAACTGTGTCGCGCTGGTTTTATTCGAGGCATTGCGGCAAACGGGATTTGCCGGCGAGATTCATTGGAACATGAATCGTTTGCATCGTGGCCCATTTAACGGTTGAACGATCCGCGAGGTAACGGCTAAACTCCGGCGGCGGGCGATTGGCGCAGTGGTAGCGCAGCTCCTTTACACGGAGACGGTCGGGGGATCAAATCCCTCATCGCCCACCATCTTCGATCGGGATCAGATTTCCGGCGCGGCACATGCGCATCTGGCGTCCGCGCCATTCGATTTTATTTCCCGAAAAAGCGCCCGCCCACAGCGCCACTTGAAACAGATCCTTCAACGGCACGAGCCACCAGTCGGCGACCGTGCGCGATTGCGTGAACCGCCGCTGGAGATTTTGCGCGATGAGGATGCGCACGCATAGGAACCCCAGCGGGATCAGCGCAAGGGAAATATTTTTTGTGGACAGGAGCGCCGACAGCAACCACAGCAACGGCCAGAACGTGGCGTTGGCCAGAATGCTCAAAAAATACGGGGTTGGCTCGCAGGCGCGGATGGTGCGCGCCCAGCGCAGCTGGTGATTCCAGACCGCGCGCCAGTCCATCGGCGCGTCCCAGCATTCCGCGATGACGGGACACAGCGCGACGTGATGGCCGTTTTCGGCCATGCGATGGCCGAGTTGATAATCGTCGGCGAGGCAGTTGACGACCGTGTGAAAGCCGCCGATTTGGGCGAGGGCTTTGCGCCGCATGAGAATCGCGGCGCCGAGCGCGAAGTCGAGCGGCTTCATGGTTTGCGATTGCAACACCTGGCTCCAGAAATCGGCGTTGATGGCGATGGCTTCCCATTGCATCGCGGTCGTGGTCGGATTGGCCAGTTTGTAAAAACAATTCACCAAGCCAACTTTTGCATCGCGCAGCGGCGCGACGAGGTTGGTCAGAAAATCCGTCGGCACGCGCACGTCGGCGTCGCTGATGAGAATGAGTTCGTGCGCGGCCAGTTCTTCCAGCTGGATAAGTTTCGCCACCTTGGCGTTGGCACCGAGCATATCGCCACAAATGACAAGCTGCGCATCGCGCCGGGGATTTTCCGCGATTAACTGGCGGACGATTTCGCAAACAGGATCATCCACGCGCGCGACGCCGAAAAGGATTTGAACTTCGCCGGCGTAATCCTGTTTGAACCAACTGCGCAGCGATTCCGCAGTCGTCTCGTCGCAGCCTTTGAGCGGTTTGAGCAATGAAAGGGCCGGCACGAAGGATTTATCCGCGATGCGCCGATGCAGCGGAAAACGCCAGGCGGCGAGCCATTGCCAGAGCGTGAGCAGAACGCTTGACAGGGCCACGCTGGCCAGAATGACATTGGTCGAACTCAACTGGTATAAGAAAGCCTAAATCAGGCATCAACGCCAGAAATTTTATTTTCCGGATGTTCGTCCAGCACGAGCACGCCATACGGTGGCAGGTCGTAATTGCCCGAAAAAGTGTTGCCGGTCAGGAAGTCGTGCATCGGTTTGTAAAACTGGACGCGCACGGGTGAGTTCTGGTGGTTGAGCAAAAAGAAAACGCGCGCACCGTCTTTCTGACGCAGGCTGACTTCGACATTTTCCGGCACTTTCAACAACGGATGCAGCCCGCACATCTGGCGCAGCCACACGACCAAATCATTGTAAAAAAACTGGTGGCTTTGCGTGCCGATGTAAATCGCCTTGCCGAGGCCGAAGGTGTTCATCGTCACGGCGGGACGGCCAGCGTAAAAATCCTTGGCGAACGTCGCAAGAATCTGGCAGCCCTTCGGCTCGATGATGTCGCACCAGAGTTTCGCGGTGTGCATATGGCTCGTCGGAAACGCGCCTTTGAACGTGAGATGATTTTCCTCGCCGGGCGGCAGCGGATCGAATTCCAAAACTTCCAGCCCGAACAAATCGGTCATGTCGAGCGGGAATCCGGTGTTTGGCGCGATATGATGCGAATCAATCAAACCGGTGTTGAATGTGCTGACGAGCGTGCCGCCGTTTTGAACGTAAAGTTTCAGATTATCCGCTTCGCCGGCGGCGAGCAAATGCAGCGACGGCGCGAAGACAATTTTGTATTGTGACAAATCCTCGCTCGGTCGCGCGAAATCCACCTGGACATTCCGGCCATGCAGCGCGTTGTAGATGAGTTGAATGTGTTCGCGCAGATTGAAAAATTTGTTCGGCTGGTTCGGTTGCGCCAACGCCCAGTCGTTGTCGTGGCTGTAAAGGATGCAAACGTCCGCGACGACTTTTGTGTCCCGCAACGCGGGCGCGAGCATTTTTAATTCGTCGCCGATCTGGCTGATTTCCTTGAATACGCGGTCGTTGCCTTCGATGTGATGCGGCAAAACCGCGCCGTAAAATTTGTCGTTGCCGATGCGCGGCTGGCGCCAGTGATAATACAGCACGCCGCACGCGCCGCGCGAAACGAGTTGATAAGTGAACAGCCGCACGATGCCCGGGCGCACGAGTGAATTCACGTCCTGCCAGTTGACCTGGCCGGCTTTTTGTTCGATCACCCAGAAGCCACCGTCGCCGTCGGGCGTTTTGATGTCCGTTTTTTTCAGCGAGCGCAGGATGTCAATGTCGCACGCCAGTTCCGCAGACTTGGTCTTGATCGCGGCGTTGCTTTCGATGGAAATAAAATCCACGACGTTCGCCATGTCGAAGTGATCGAACTTCCGCGTGAGCGCGCGCAGATTGACGGTGACGGGATGGTCGGGAGAAATTTCATGCAACACATCCGCCTGCATCCGCGCGAACGCGATGATCGTGTCGCTGCAAAAACGATTCCAATCGAGCAACAGCGCCGGGTTGTGCATCGCGGGCGAATGCATGGGCATCGGCACTTCGTCGAACGCGGAAACGATCTGGCCCCAGCAGCGCAGGCCGAGCTGATGATTGAGCCGCTCGACGGTTTTATATTTTAACTTGAGCCAGTTCTGCCATTCCAAACGGGAATCTTCATTGAACGAATGTTCCGTTTGATGTCCGCCGAGGCCGCTGTGAATCTGCCACGCGATCAATTCCGCATGATCGCCCAATGCGTGCGCCATGGCTTCGACGAGTTTTTTCGCCGCGTTCCAATAAACATCGTTGTTGAAACAAAAGGCGTGGCGCGTGCCGGCGTATTTGACGTGGCCGCGTTCGTCGAGCGGGAGAATTTCCGGATGATTTTTGGCGAGCCAGACCGGCGGCGCGGCGGTCGGCGTGCCGAGCACGACTTTGATGCCGTGCTGGCCCATCACGTCCATCACGCGGCGCAGCCACGCGAAATCGTATTTGCCTTCCTGCGGTTCGCAGATGCCCCAGGAAAATTCGCCGATGCGGACGACGTTGATGCCAGCCTTCGCCATCAACGCGGCGTCGTCTTCCCATGCGCCCTCGGGATTTTCGGCGGTGCCGCCGCAAGGGAAAACCCAGTGCTCGGGATAATAATCAACGCCAAAATACATAACTGCTTTCGGGCTTGAATGACTTTAAAAGCAAATGCCCGCGCTGGCAAATGAAAAGTCAAAAAAACAAAACGCGCGCGCTGGCGGAAAATTATTCCGATTCCGCGAGCGAGGATTTTTGCGTCGGCGTTTTCAGCGGATACAGTCCGGGACAACAGCCGAACGCGTCGTGAAACGCCTGGCTGAAATGGCTCAAGCTCGAATAGCCGACTTCCAGCGCGGCCTCGGTGACGTTGAATTTTCCCGACTTCAACAATTCCGCCGCGCGTTCCAAACGCAACTGGCGCGTGTATTGCGGAATCGTCATGCCGGTCGCCGCCGAAAACGTCCGGCTCAAATGAAACGGGCTGCAACCGGCCGCGCGACCGATCTCTTCGAGTGTCGGCGGCCCGGATAATTTTTCACGGAGCAGCGCGATGACTTTTTCCACGCGCTCGGCGGAAAGCCGCTGTTGCCGCTGGCAGAATAATTCCTGCTCGCCCGGCGCGACGAAGAAAAATTCCGCCGCCACTTCCAGCGCCTTGGCCTGATACCAGACGGATTGCGCGAGCGCGAGCACCGGCGCCTCGCGCAGGCTCGCGAGCAATTGCTGCTGCCGGCTGGTCAGGCGCGACGGCGGCGCGACGGCGGATTTTTCGGACTGACCGGAAACGATCTCGCGCACGAGCGGATGCAGCGACGTGACGAATTCGCCGAGGTGCCGCCGCAAAAATTCAAACGACATTTCGACGGTGAGAAATTGATGGCGCTGATTCGCGTCGCGCGTCGCGCGCAACTCCTGTTCGCCGCGCCGGTAAAATCCGGCGGTCAACGGCGCGAACGCCGCTTCATTTTTATTGAAGGCGACTTGGCCGTTGCCTTCAAGGTTCAAGCAGACTTCGACGCTGCCGGGATGAAAACTTTTCCCCCAATCAAATTCTTCGCGGGCCGTGAAATCATGCCATTCAAAACTCGCGCCCGCGCCGCGCACACTGCCGTGCAAATGCCGCCAGCCATCGCCGACCGCGCGCCACGCGGGACGTTCGGTGAACGCGGACACGACGGAAATTTCCGCGTCGCCATTTTCAATTTGCCGTTTGGCAGGTTTAGGCACGGCGACAATGTGCCATCTTTTTTTCAGCGGGCAAATAAACTCGTCGTGGCCAAGACGAAAATGCCAGCGCAATCCACCGCTAATTAAAGGCAAGCGAACGGCAGCGCGATTTTCCGGCTTCAGTTATTTTTCTCCGCGATGAAAAACATTTTGATGGTTGTTTGTGCGTTTGCAGTCGCAATGATTTCTTCCAAAGCGGAAACGGTCACGGACGATTCCCAATCCTTGGGCGTCGTAAAAAAATATCTCGTGGACATCGTTCAGAAAATGGACGACGCCGGACACAATTTTGTCACCAATGCCGCCGCGTATCAAAAAATTATTGACGACGCGCACGGCGATTACGACAAGGCCGCGAGCGAGCACGGCGTCGAACTCGGCGAACTCGTGAAAAAAATGCAGGGCGATTTCGGCATCTACCACAATCACGGCTACGAAACCGTCGAAGGCATCGTGGCCGGCACGAAGAAAATGGTCTGGTTCGACAATTATCTCGACGGCGGCGTGCCTGCGAACGAGGCCTCGACCGATTCGCCGGAATCACCACTGGTCTTGAAAGCGCGCGACGGCACGATGATCAGCAATCACAACGGCAATCTTTTTCATTACGTCATCGAGCCGACGCTTTGGGGCACGCGCACTTTTTTCCTGAAAAAATTAAGTCCCGGCGCGCAGGCGAAATTAAAAGCGGAATACGAAGCGGAATTGAAAATCAAGTTGAACGCCGGTCCGGTCGCGTTGCCGCGCGCGGATGTGTTGACAGCGGCTTCGATTGATTGCGCGGAAAAATTGGACGCGCTGCTGAAAGTCGCGCAAGCATGGCAGCCCAGTTTGGGCGAGTGCATCGGCGCGCTCGTGTGGATGACGCCCACGCTCAACGGTTATTTCGACGACTGGCGCGACTCGCGTTACAATCCCGTCGCCACCGGCCATTATGTCGCCGAGTCGCGCGTGCTCGACATGCGCGGCATCATGTTCAGCTTGAAAATCGCCAACGACGCGATCGTCCCGCAGCTTGCGCCGAAAAATCCCGGCCTCGCCGACCAGTTGAAATTTGAATACGCGAACATCGTCTCGTTCATTGACCGCGTCGAAGCGCGTGACAAACAAAGCGGCTACAAATTGAGCATTCCGGCGATCGAAGAACTGGCGCAACAAGCCAAGACGATGACCGACCAGCTCCAACCGCAACTGCGCCAGATGGCCGCGATTCTCGGCGCGGAAATTCCCGAAAAGCCGACGCTCGGAAATGTCGAAGTGCCGCAAGTTGCGCAGAAATAATTCCGGCACCGCGCAAACATGAAATTAGCTTTCAAAAAAATTGTTTGCTCCGCGCTTTTTTTGGCTGCGTTGACGCTGCCAATTATTTCGCGCGCGACGTTGAGCGACGATTTTCACGGCGTCCAAACGAAGCTGGACGATTCGTTGCTCGACATTTATTCCGGCGAAACGGAAACAAATCTGTTCGCACAAATTTCTTCCGGCCTGGCGATGTTGAAACCTTACGTCGAAAGTTACGTAGAATCCGACGCGGCAAAAATTCTGAACGAACCGCTGCCCGCGCAACTTTCGCCCGCCGGACAAATCGGCATTGCACGTGCGCGTTTGCAGCACGTCGCCGCGCTCGCGATGTTGCAATGCCAGAAGTCGGGAAATTTTTCCGGCGCGCAGCAATGGCGCGCGCTCATCACGCTGCCGCAATTTGCGAACGGCGTGGACAGCGCGATGCTGCTGCAAAATTCTGAAATCGCGCGCAAGCCGGAAGTCGGCCAGACGCTCGCCAAGGAATATCTCGAATGGGAAACGATGCGCGTCCGGCAACTGCTCGATTTTTTGCAGCAGCAGGTCGCCATCAAAGCCGCTGACAAAAATGTCATCGAGGCGAATGAAAATGAAATTCTTGCGCTTGCGAATTTTCCGCCGGCGTTGGTGAAAATTGCCGGGCTGACCAATAATTTGATTGCGCCGACCGCGACCGTCGCGTGGGATGATTCCGCCGAGCAAAAACAAAAAACCGATTCTGTCGCCGCGTGGCGCGATGAAGTGGAATCCGCGTTGCCGAATCTTTTGACGCAGGCGGACATTGGCCGGATGCAGCGGTTGCTTGCGCGCTGCGTGAAACTGGTTCCGCGCGAATACTCGCACGGCGTCGCGAACGGAAAATTGCTCATCGCGCTGGAGTATCGGGAGGCGACGCAGTTCGCCGAGCAATCGCAAACGCTCGTCAACCAGCTTGCGCCGGTTTGGAAACAGGAGCAGCCGCAGATTTACGCGCAGTTCCGTCCGCAATTGACCGAGAAACTTTCCGGCCTGCAAACGTCGCTCGCGAATTTCGCGGCGCAGGACGATTTGGAAAATCAGAGCAAACAGATTTCCGCGATCCTCGAAGACAAATTCAAGATCTCCGCGCGCCGTGCCGGCGACAGCGGCGATGTGATTGACGAAACGGTTTTGGAAGTCCGCACCGCGCTCGGCGGTTCGCTCGCCGCCGCGCAAAGCGACCAGTGGGAATCCGCCGAGTCGCAGCGCATGGACGCTTACACGGCGTTCGACACGGAAATCGAGGCGCGCGTTTTGCCGCGCGATCCCGACCTCGCGATGAAAGCCGAGCGCAGTTTTCTCGCGGGCGACGGTTTTCAACTCGGCGTCAAGGCGCTGCTCGACCGCCGCGCGCCGATGGACCAGCTCGTGGCCGGTTACGAACGCGCGCTGGGATCGCTCGCGCAATGCACGGAACTTTTGAAAGTCGCCGTGTCGCCGACGACAATAGGTTTCACTGCGTTCACGATTGTCGCGCGTGAAGGTCTTGAGGCGATCATCATTTTGGCCGCGTTGATGGCCGGATTGCGCGGAGTGGAATACGCCTCGACGCGCAAAGGAATCGCCAACGGCGCGTGGATGGGTTTGCTCGTCACGGCGATCACGTTTTGGTTGTCGCGCACGATCATCCATTCGCTCACGCGCTTCGGCGAAAAACTGGAAGCGGTTGTTTCCGTTTTCGCCGTGATCATTTTGTTCATCGTGACGAACTGGGTTTTTCACCGCGTTTATTGGGTCGGCTGGAATTCCAAATTGCGCTCGCTCTCGAAATCCGCGCAGGAAGTTTCGTCCACGCGCTGGGAATGGCTCGCGCTGCTGGGCGTCGGATTTTTGACCGTGTATCGCGAAGGTTTTGAGATGGCGCTGTTCCTGCAATCGTTGTTGCTCGAAGGCAGCAAGTTCGCGGTGATCATCGGCAGCGCGGTCGCCGTGACATTTTTATTTTTGATCGGCGCGCTGACGTTTCGTTTCGGCGTGAAACTGCCTTACCGCAAACTCATGGTGCTGACGGGCGCGCTCGTGGTTTCGATCATGGTCACGTTCATCGGCTCGACCGTGCGGCTGTTCCAAACCGTCAACTGGATGCCGATCCATCCGGTCTATTCGATTCATTTGCCGAACTGGACGGGACTCTGGCTCGGACTTTATCCGAGCTGGGAAGGTTTGCTGATTCCGCCGCTCGCGCTGGTTTATGTCGGCGGCGTGTGGCTGTTCAATAAATTGCGTTCGCGCAAGGCGGAAAGCAAAATTCCCATGGTCAATCCAGCGGTTTCGCAGGTCTGACCCAATCTATTTTCGGAACAAAAAACCTACACCACGCACGAACCATGCTCAAAAAAAGAAATCTCTTCGCCGCCATTTTCATTAATTTAATTTTGGCGAAATCATCTCAAGCAGCCACGACACCAACTTATGTGCCCGGCCCGAATTCAGGAAAAATTTCCGGCGCGCCCGGCCAAACCGCCGCGCCCACGCCGCCGGCGATTGATTTGTCTGCCACCAACACCAATTACAATCCGGCGACGGACAATCCCGGTTTGTATTCCGGCTTGCCGATGCAGATGCCCGAAGGTTTGATGCAAGCGCCGGAAACTTTTTGGAAACGCGACACGCTGTTTGGCGACGCTTGGGGCTTGCGGAATAAAATTGGAAACTACGGTTTCGATTTTTCGCCCGTTTATACCGGCGAAGTTTTTGGAAATGTTTCCGGCGGCATAAAGCAAGGCGCGGTTTATGACCACAGCCTCAATTTGCCGCTGACACTTTACCTCGACAAAATCGCGGACTGGTGGGATGGCGGAACGATTCACGCAAACGCGCTGTGGATCGCCGGGCGTTCGCTTTCGGCCGACAAAGTCGGCGACATCAGCGGCGCGAGCAACATCGCCGGTTACGACACGATCCGTTTGCAGGAATTTTGGTATCAACAGACATTCTGGAAAATGCGCGCGTCGCTAAAAGCCGGACTCGTCGCCGCCGACGCGGAATTTTTCACTTCCGACACTTCGTCGCTCTTCATCAACGGGACTTTTGGCGCGTTCACGCTCGTCGGCGCGAACCTGCCGAACCCGCCGGTTTATCCGATGGCCGCGCCGGGCGTGCGTTTTTTGATCCAGCCGATTCCGCAATTTTATTTTCAGTCGGGAATTTTTGAAGGCGACAGCGGCGCGCAGGACGAAAATAAAAACGGTGTGGACTTCCGTTTCGCGAGCCACGACGGCGCGTTGATTTTTTCCGAAATCGGCTGGCTGTTAAATCAAGCAGCGGGCGACCGTGGACTCGTCGGCACTTACAAACTCGGTTCGTTCGTTCACACCGCGGATTTTGCCGCCGAAATTTCCGGCGCGGGCGCGGGCGCGG
>CAXUBD010000069.1:0-1281 GCA_964249225.1 uncultured Verrucomicrobiota bacterium
GTGACCCTGGGAAAACACTTTCAGGAACACCTGAATCTCGCGCCCTCGGAATACTTTTCTGGCGTGGAAAGTTCTTCCGCAAGCGGAATGTCAGAACTAGAGTCGGCGGCATACCACGCATTGCCAACCTTCGTTAAAGTTTTTTGGGTTAGCTTTGGAGTAAATCCACCAATCTTTGCAGGGCCAGTATCGTCATCTTCCCTTTTCGCGTCTGAATACTGCATTGGAAAAGTCATCAACTGATATCCTTCTTCTTCAATCAAACGAATGTGTTCTCTCGACTGGTCGTAACCTTTATTCTTTTGGCCACGACGGTTCAGCCTCCATTCTTCGGATAGAATCATTGCAGTTACGCCTTTCGTATTTCTATCCCACGCGCCGAAAATTATCAGTCGCTTGGATTCATTGATAAATGACCCGCTCCATTGCCAGTTCTTGCAAGTAGCTCCCTGTGATTCAATGAATTTTCTGCGACTCATTTTATTTCTTCTTCCCATGCACCTTCGCCGCAACTTTCAAGCGCAGCGCGTTGAGCCGGATGAAGCCGGTGGCGTCGTCCTGATTGTAGGCCTTGGTCGGGTCGGCTTCCATCGTGGCGATGTGCGGGTTGTAGAGGCTCACCGCGGATTTGCGGCCGCTGACCATGAGGTTGCCTTTGTAGAGTTTCACGCGCACGGTGCCGGTTACGTTCTTTTGCGATTCCTCGACGTAAGCCTGCAGCGCGTAACGCTCGGGCGCGTACCAGAAGCCGTTGTAAACCAGCTCGGCATATTTCGGGATGAGCGCGTCGCGCTGGTGCATGACTTCGCGGTCCATCGTGAGCGATTCCATCTGGCGATGCGCGAAATGCAGGATCGCGCCGCCGGGTGTCTCATAAACGCCGCGCGATTTCATGCCGACGAACCGGTTCTCCACCATGTCCACGCGCCCGACGCCGTGTTTGCCGCCGAGCTTGTTCAACGCCTTCATCACGCCGAGCGGCGAAAGTTTTTTTCCGTTCACGGCGATGCAATTTCCTTTTTCAAAATCGAGCTCGACGAATTCCGCCTTGTCCGGCGCGTCTTCGGGAAAAACGGAGAGCGTCGTGAAATAATTTTTATTTTTCGGGTCGAACGAATCGAACCACGGGTCTTCGAGAATCCCGGCTTCGTATGAGATGTGCAGAAGATTCCGGTCCATCGAGAACGGTTTCTTCGCGCTGGCCTGCACGGGAATCTTGTGCGCGGCGCAGTAATCAATCATCTGCTGGCGACCGGGAAATTCCGCGCGATACCGCTCGTC
>CAXUBD010000069.1:1291-5014 GCA_964249225.1 uncultured Verrucomicrobiota bacterium
ACCATTCGCTTGGCGATGAGCGGACGCGCGATGCTCGTGCCGAGAAAATACTGGCCCTCGTAAATCGCGCCCGCGTGAATCATCGGATAAATAAAATCGCGCGCGAATTCCTCCTGCAAATCGTCAATGTAGATTTTCGACGCGCCGGTCTTGAGCGCCTTGGCTTCGAGGCCGTCGAGTTCCTCTTCCTGCCCGATGTCGGCGCAGAAGCCAATCATCTCGGCGTTGTATTTTTCTTTGATCCACGACATCAAAACGGAAGTGTCGAGGCCACCGGAATAAGCGAGAACAATTTTCATGTGGCGGAGATTAAACCGCCAAGCCGCCCGGAACGCAAAGGGGAAATGTGGGGAGCGTGAACCGTGAATTGTTACATCGTTACATCGGATTCCGATCCACGATGCAACGATTCATCGGTTCACGCCGAAAATCATCACCAGCACGACATCGAACCGTAGCGAAAGGTCATTTCATTCGCATCGTAGCCTTTATACCAGGCGGCGTGGCCGTCGGCAAAAAGTATGTTTTGGCCCACGCCATGCACCTGCCATAATTCCCATTGATAACTTACGCCCAGAGAAGTTTCATAAGCGTAACCATTATTAGTTCCGCCGATGCAGTTCTGCGAATAATCATCTTTGTCCGCGTCCAGCGGATCGAAACTGCCGCCAGAACCTTCGCCGCCAGTCATGATGGGAATGCCACAGGTGTCGCCGCTCAAGACAAACGCCGAAGGAAATAAAATCGCGGTGCTTTTTACGGCGGCAAAAACGTCGCCGGCAGCAATATATGCCGCACGGCAGCCGTTAAAATAATTGAACGGCCCGCGCATGTTCACCGGCAATTGCACATTGCCGGGGCAATCATACGCATTTGTATTTCCAACGTAGGAAAAAATCTGCTGCATCCAGCTATTGGTGGTTGCGTCGGGATTGGCTGTATTCCAATAAATGTCGGCACCGGATTCGGGATAATATTCGCTGTTGTCATCCTCAAACATCTTCATGCCCAGGCCGATTTGACGCAGATTGGAAGTACAGCTTGTTTTCCACGCCTTCTGTTTGGCCGCCGCCAGCGCCGGCAGCAACATCGCCGCGAGAATGGCGATGATGGCAATGACGACGAGCAATTCGATCAAGGTGAACGCGCGTACAATTTTTTTACTTTCGGGAAAAACTTCCATGTACAATTTCAGACGAAAATTTTGCGGCGAGGTTTCAATTATTTTTCCGTGAGCCGGCAAATCTCCGTGGTGCGATCCAATCAGGGCGGAAAACCGATGGCAAGTTTCACCGCCGAATATTCCGGGTGAATTTTTCCATCGCGCATGCGGATGACCAGCGGCGGTTCCTCCCAAGTCTGGCCGCGAAACCATTCGGGCAAATCTTCCGCGCGCATCATTCCGAACAGCCCAATGAGCGGCGGATCGCCTTCGCGAAAAATCACCGGGCGTTTGCGGACGATGACCAAACCGGAATTTTTTGCGGCAGCCACGACGCGGGCGAACTGCGCGGGTTCGTGCGGAAACACGCACGCGAAAAATCCGCCGGTTGCGAGATGTTTCACGGCGGTCGCGCAATAATCGGCGATGTTGCCGCGCAATTCAAAACGGCACGCGAGCTTTTGCGGATGCTCGCTCGGCACGCCGGCTTCCGGCGGAAAATACGGCGGGCTGCCGGTGATCAAATCGAATTTTTCTTCTTCTGCTAAAATTTCCGGCGCGCGAAAATCGCCTTCGCGGATCTCGTAACGACCGGTCAGTCCGTTGTAACGCGCGGATTTTTCCGCGAGCGCGACACTCTCGTTTTGGGCCTCGACGGTGACAAATTTCGCGCCGGGCAAACGCCACGCGCAAATCATCCCGACGCTGCCAATGCCGCTGCCGAGGTCGAGCGCGGTGCGCGCCGTCGGACACCACGTCGTGCCATACCACGCCGTCAAAATGTCGTCGGTGGAAAAACGGTGGCCGTCGCGCAATTGAAAAATCCGGAAATGGCCGCTGATGGCGTCGAGCGTTTCGTGCGGTTCGACTTCGAGCGGAGCACCGGTCGCGGGCACGCTTTGAACGGAAAACTTTCCCCAGCGCGCCGTGCCGGAGACGGACGTCCTGACCAATCCCGGCGGCACCGGGCCGGGTTTGGCCCAGTCTTTGAAATGCGTTTCGGAATTCATGGCCGCGATGATTTCGCCGCGATGTTCAGCGGTTCAATATGCACGAGCACGTCGCTGACGTTCGGCATGGTCGCGCGGATTTTATCCTTCACGGCGTGCGCGATTTCGTGCGAGTGCAGCACGGTCATCTGCGGGTCAACTTCAACGTGCATCTCCACAAAAAAAAGATGCCCGGCTTTGCGCACAAAACATTTTTCCACGCGCGCCACGCCGGAAGTGTCCGCCGCGAGCTGCCGGATTTGCCCGACGATTTTCGGATCGGGCGCCTCGTCCATCAATTCGCTCAACGGCGCGCGCAGCAAAAGCCAGCCGTTGAGGCCGATGATGACGGCGCAAAAAATCGCCGCCGCATCGTCCGCCCACGAAAATTTTTCGCCGCCGATCAATGCGATGCTGATGCCGATGAACGCACCCGCCGACGTGATCGCGTCGCTGCGATGATGCCACGCGTCGGTTTTCACGGCGGAATTGTCCGTCGCGTCGCCTTCGCCGATGACAAAGCGGAACAGCCCTTCCTTGACGGCGATGACAACGACCAAAACGATGAGCGTGAACGCGCGCAACGGCTCGCGCGGCGGATCGGAAATTTGCGGATGCAAAAACTGGTAGATATTCAGCCCTGCTTTTCCCGCAATCCAAACAGCCGCCGCCAAAAGCATCACCGCGCCAAACGCCGCCGCGAGCGGCTCGGCTTTGCTGTGGCCATAAGGATGTTCCTTGTCCGGCGGCTCGGCGGCGACGACGATGCCGCGCCAGATGACGAGCGAATTGAAAATGTCCGCAAACGATTCCGTCGCGTCCGCGATGAGCGCGTGCGAATGGCCGAAAATTCCCGCCAGAAATTTTGCCGCGCCCAAGAGGATGTTCAGCGCGATCCCTAAAAAGGTCGCGCGCAATCCGCGTTGAAGTCGGTCTTTGGCCACGCGCCAATGTTGAATTTATTTTGAACAGAAGCAAACAGAGAAACGAAGGTTCGATTTTTAGCAATCAATTGCGTCCAGTGAATTTCGAAAATCAATCTTCGCGCCTTCGTTCCCTTCTGTTGAATTTTTTATGCGATCATGTGGCAGAACATAGCGTCGCGGAGCTTCGGCTCGAACCACGTGCTTTTCGGCGGCATGATGCCGCCCGCGTCGGCGATGCTCATCAAATCCTCGATGCTCGTGGGGAACATGGAGAAGGCGCAGGCGAATTCGCCGCTGTTCACGAGTTTTTCCAGTTCCGCCGTGCCGCGAATGCCGCCGACGAAATTGATTTTTTTGCTCGTGCGCGGATCGTCAATCCCGAAGACCGGCGCGAGAATGTTTTTTTGCAGCAGCGTCACGTCCAGAGTTTCAATCGCGTCCTTCGATTGCAGAAATTCTTTGCGGACCAAAAGCGTCCGCCATTCGCCTTGAAAATAGAAACCGAGTTCGTGCTTCAGTTTTGGAGTCGCATTCCCGTTTTTTGAAATTGAAAAAACGGCTTCCATTTTTTCCAGCAATTGTTCCGGCGAGTTCCCGCTCAAATCTTTCAACACGCGGTTGTAAGGCAAAATCCGCATTTGATCGT
>CAXUBD010000069.1:5024-11349 GCA_964249225.1 uncultured Verrucomicrobiota bacterium
GAAAAATCACCGCGAGAAATTGTCCGCTTTCGCCCGCGCCTTCGCGCGATTGAAAAACGCGCGCCGCCGCCGCGCTGCGATGATGTCCGTCGGCGATGTAAAGAAATTGAATTTTGGCGAATTGCGATTCGACAAATTTGATTTCGTCCGGCGCAGAAATCATCCACGACGTATGACGCACGCCATCTTTGGCTGTGAAATCAATTTCCGGTTTTCCCGAAATTTTCAGCGCGACAAACTCGTCCAAAGTTTTTTGGGCGCGATACGTCAAAAAAACTGGGCCGGTCTGCGAGTTTAAAGTTTCGATGTGGCGCACGCGGTCGTCTTCCTTGTCCGGGCGCGTGAATTCATGTTTCTTGATGATGCCGTTCAAATACTCCTCGCAACTTGCCGCTGCAACCAAACCAACTTGCGAATGTTTACCCATGACTTGCCGATACAAATAAAAGCTCGGCTGCGCATCATGGTTGAGCGCGCCTTGCGAAATCAATTTCTGAAAGTTCTCCGCGCCCTTGGCATAAACTTCGGGCGAATAAATGTCTGTGCCGGGCGGCAGATCAATCTCCGGCTTGCTGACGTGCAGAAAGCTCAATGGATTTCCTCGTCCCATTTCGCGCGCTTCGTCCGACGACATTACGTCATAAGGCAGTTCGCAGATTTGCGAAGCAAGTTCGGGTTTGGGCCGCAGCGCGGCAAATGGTTTTAATGTGGCCATAAAATTATTTCAAAGTCGTGGCGGCTTTCGGCAGAAAGTCGCAAAATGGAAATGCGGCGGTCTGCCGACCGCCGCTACGACGTTCATCGCGGGCAGAATAATTATGATCGGGCGTTCTGTAAATTGCCGAAATAAAACTTGTCGCGCGCGGATTCACTGCTATTCTTCGCGGCTCGAAACAAGAAATTGCGAAAGAAAATTTTATGGCACGCATTTGTGAATTGACCGGCAAACGCCCGATGAAGGGCAGCATCATCTGGCGCAGTGGTAAGGCGAAAAAAACCGGCGGCATCGGCACGCACATCACCGCCATCACCAAGCGCAAGTTTCAGGTGAACTTGCAGCGCGTGAAGGCGGTCCTGCCCAGCGGCGAAGTCCGCTACATTCGCGTCGCCGCCAGCGCGCTCAAAAAAGGCCTCGTCACCAAGGCGCCGAGACGCACATGGAAAAAAGAAGCGGCGAAGGCTTGAATTTGCTTCCGCACTTAAGTGATTCCACGACCGCCACTACCGCCCTTCACCAAAGAAACCGCGCGCCAAAAAGTCCAGGCCGCTGAAGATGCCTGGAACTCGCGCGAGCCCGAACGTGTTTCCCTCGCCTACACCGAGGACACTGAATGGCGCAACCGCACGGAATTCATCAATGGCCGCGCACAAGTTTTGGAATTTCTCCGACGCAAGTGGAGTCGGGAATTGGATTATCAGTTGAAAAAGGAACTTTGGGCTTTCAGTGACAACCGCATTGCAGTTCGTTTCGAATACGAATGGCATGATGAATCCGGCAAATGGTTCCGTTCCTACGGCAACGAAAATTGGGAGTTCGACGAGCTTGGTTACATGAAATTCCGTTTCGCCAGCATCAACGATCTGGCCATCAACGAAGCCGACCGGAAATTGCGTCAGGGCGCTGGGTCGAAACCAATCACTTCCCCTTCTTCCAGTTCATCGTCGCGCGTTTGAGCTCGCGGTCGGACTCGCGCTTCTTGATGTCGTCGCGCCGGTCGAATTCCACCTTGCCCTTGCCGACGCCGAGCGCGACTTTCACCTTGCCATTCTTCCAATAAAAAGACAGCGGCACAATCGTGTTGCCCTTGACCGACGCGAGTTCAAATAGTTTTCGGATCTCCGATTTGTGCAGCAATAATTTTCGCGGCGCTTTAGGAACGTGATTTTGAAGATTGCCGTGCGAGTATTCGTCAATGTGGACGTTGTAAATCCACGCCTCATTTTTTTCGATGCGCGCGAAGGCATCCGCAATTTGTCCCTTGCCCGCGCGCAGCGACTTGACCTCCGTGCCGTGCAGCACGATGCCCGCCTCGTAAGTTTCGAGGATGTGATAATCGCGCCGGGCTGTGTGGTTGGTCACGATGTCGGCCATGAAAGTAAGTCTATCCGCAGATGACGCAGATTTCACAGATTAAAAATCATTGGCGGCAAACTGAAATAAAAAACCCGCCGTGAAGCGGGTCTTTTGAATCTGCGTAAATCTGCGGATGAAATTTTAATGCTTCTTGCGTTTCTTGCCCACTGGGCGGACCAGCGCGACCAGATCCGGCATATCCCAGCCGATTTTGTCTTCGAGGATTTCCGTCAGCGCGATGTCCGCCGCGCCCATGTTGCCGACGTTCGCGATAAGCGGACGGCTCAAGCCGCCGCCGCCGGAATTCAACTGGCGCACGCGGCGCGACACGATGTTCACGAGGACGTTCGGGTTGCCAACCTTTTCATTGGCTCTTTTGCAAAGTTCAGCGTTCATGTTTTTTTCAGCTCAAATCGAGCGCGACAGGATAACGGCTGCGCGCTCGAAGGCAATAAGAAAAATTCTCTTCAAACTTCAACGCAGCGGCGCTCTATGAGCGTCGTAGTTTTGGTTCGACGGTTACAGACCGCCGCTACAAATAAAATCTTCAAACTTGCGCCGGTTTCCGGCATTTTCTAAAAACAATTTTATGTCCGCAAAAAAACAATTCGATTTGCAACAATTCCTCGCCACACGCACGGAAACCGTCAATGCCGCGCTTGATAAATTTCTGCCGTCCGAAAAAACCAAGCCCGCCACCATTCACAAAGCCATGCGCTACTCGCTCTTTGCCGGTGGAAAAAGAATGCGCCCCGCTGTGTTGCTCGCGGCGGCGGCGGCGTGCGGCGGCTCGGAAAAAGACGCGATGCCGCTCGCGTGCGCTGTAGAGTGCATCCACACCTACTCGCTCATCCACGACGATCTGCCCGCGATGGACAACGACGATTTCCGCCGCGGCAAGCCGACCAACCACAAAGTTTTCGGCGAAGGCATCGCCGTGCTCGCAGGCGACGCTCTGCTGACGCAGGCGTTTGAGGTTGCCGCGCAATGCAAAAAATTTCCGCGCTATCCGCACGACAAAATCATTTTGGAGATCGCCAAAGCGTCCGGCTCGTTGCAACTCGTCGCCGGACAGGTCGCGGATTTGGAAGGCGAAGGCAAAAAACTTTCCATCGCCGAATTGAAATTCATCCACGAGCGCAAGACCTCCGCGCTGCTGTGCTGTTCCGTGCGGCTCGGCGGCATGAGCGCGAATTGTTCGCCCGCGCAATTGAAGGCTTTGACAGAATTTGGCTACAACGTCGGCCTCGCGTTCCAGGTGATTGACGACATCCTGGACGTGACGCAGACCAGCGAGCAGCTCGGCAAGACGGCGGGCAAGGATGTGGCCGTGCAAAAGGCGACCTATCCGGCGATTGTCGGGCTGGAAAAATCGCGGCAAATCGCGGCGCAACTGACGGAGAAGGCGTTTGCCGCGCTGAAAATTTTCAAGGGCAAAGCGATTGCGCTCGAAGCGCTGGCGGAATTTCTTTTGAAGCGGGAGAAATAAATTATTCCATCCACTCGCCGGTTTGCAGATACGGCTTGAGTTTTTCCTTGAGCGTTTCGCGTCCGCGATGGATGAGCGATTTCGTGGCGGACAGCGAGCAGTCCAAAATCTCGGCGATCTCTTCGTAGCTCAATTCGTCCTGCCGGCAGAGCAAAATGGCGGTGCGTTGGTTCTCCGGCAGTTCGGCCAGCGCTTCATCGATTTTTTTGGCGAGTTCGCCGTGCAAAATATTTTCTGTCGGCAGAAAAACTTTTTTATCCTCGTATTGCCGCGACGGCTGGTCTTCGTGTTCGGCGTGGGTCTCTTCGAGTGACTCGGCGGGATGGCGCGAGCGGCGGCGGATTTCGTTCAGGCACAGATTGCGCGCGATGGTGAAAAGCCAGGTGGAAAATTTCGCCGTGCGTTCGTAGCGCGCGCGGGATTTGTAGACTTGCAGAAAAACATTTTGCGCCAAGTCCTCGGCTTCGGTCTCATCGCGCAGCGTGCGGAAAACGAAATTCATCACGGGCTGCTTGTATTTCTCGACCAGCGCGGTGAACGCTGCGCGGTCGCCGCGTTTCACGCGGAGCATCAGGGCGGCGTCAGGATCGGGTTGCACTGGCATTCGGTTGAGTCTAACGAACACCATGCGCGGGACAAGGTTTCGGTTTCCGCAAGCCTGCTCATTCTCGCAATCGAAAATTTTCGAGGACGATGAAGAGAGAAAATTTCCGCCGTGGCTTGCGTTCACGCCGTTTTCTCCGCAACTTGTGCGCGCGTGCAGGATTTAATCAGAAAGATCGAAGCCGCCGCTGAAGTGCGTTTGACGTTGCCGCCAAGCACCACCACGGCGGAACGGCTGGCGGCCTACAAAAATTTTCTCAAGCTCGAGACGCACCGGCTCAAGCTATTGCATCGCGCCGGCGCGGACGGACATGAAATCTGCCGGGCGCGCGCGGCGATCCTCGACGCGCTGTTGCGTCATCTGTGGCAGGTGGCGCGCAACAGTTTGTCGCCCCAGGCGCAAAAGGAATTTCCGCCGCTCGCGCTCGTGGCCATCGGCGGCTACGGCCGCGCGGAATTGAATCCGCACAGCGACATTGACTTCATGTTTTTGCACGACGGCCAGATCGCGGCGGGCAAGCCGCTGCCGCATTTGTCCAAACTGATTGACGGCGTTTTGTATCCGCTCTGGGACATCGGCTTGAAAGTCGGCCACGCGGTGCGGAGCATTGACGATTGCGTGAACGTGGCGAACACGGACATGCAATCCAAAACCTCGCTCATCGAGGCGCGGCTGATCGCGGGCGACGAGGCGATGTTCAAAAAATTTCAGAAAACCGTCGTAGCCAAATGCGTCGTCGGCTTCGAGGCGAAATACATCGCCGCGCGCATCGAGGACCAGACGACGCGGCGCACGAAATACGGCAATTCCGCGTGTATGCAGGAGCCGAACATCAAGAACGGGTGCGGCGGCCTGCGTGATTTTCAGAATCTGCTGTGGATGTCATTCTTCAAATATCGCACGCGTTCGCTGCCGGATTTGCAGCAGCGCGAATTTGTCAGCGAAGCCGAGCGCAAGCAGCTTGAGTCGGCCTACGATTTTCTACTGCGCGTGCGGACGGAACTGCATTATCACGTCAACCGGCCGATTGACGTTCTGGGAAAAAATCTTCAGCCCGCCATCGCGTCGAACCTGGGTTACACCGACCGTTCGCCGAGCAAGCGTATTGAAAAATTCATGCGCGATTTGTATGTCCACATGAGAAATATTTTTCTCATCACGCGCACGCTCGAGGAACGCATGGCGCTGCTCTCGCCGCTCAAAAAAAAGTTGTTCCGGCGGTTGCTGCCGCAGCGCCGCCGGAAACTGCCCGAACCCGTGGACGGCCTGCTGTTCATTGACGGCGAAATCCACGCGGCATCGAACCGGATTTTCCGCGATTCGCCGCGCCGGTTGATGCGCGTTTTTTTGCACGCGCAACAACGGCGGATGAAATTGCATCCCGACCTCGCGCAATTGATCCGCAACCAGCTTTCGCTCGTGAACCGGGAATTTTTGAACGACGAGCACGTGCGCGAAACCTTTCTGACCATCCTCGAACGGCGCGGCAGCGTGGCGCCGATTTTGCGCGCGATGCACGAGGTGAATCTGCTGGGCAAATACATTCCTGAATTTGGAAAATTGACGTGCCTGGTCCAGCACGAATTTTATCATCAATACGCCGCCGACGAACACACGCTCGTCTGCCTCGAGCAGCTCGATAAAATTTGGGAGGCCAAGGAACAGCCTTACAAACATTACGCGCCGATTTTTCACGGCCTCGAACGGCCCGGCCTGCTTTACCTCGCGTTGCTGCTGCATGACGTGGGCAAGGCGCAATCGCATCGCCAGGGCAAACATGCCGAGGCCAGCGCCGAGATGGCCATGCGCGCCGCGCGGCGGCTGCGGCTTGAAACCACGACGACCAACGCGTTGCGGCAACTGGTGGAAAATCATCTGCTCATGGCCAGCACGTCGCAACGGCGCGATCTGGACGACCCGATGGTCATCCGCATTTTTTCGCGGCAGGTCGGCACGCCGGAAGCGCTGAATTTATTGACGCTGCTGACGTTCGCCGATTCGCAAGGCACAAGCGACAAGCTTTGGAACGGCTTCAAGGACGCATTGCGCGCTGCGGGCGTGAATGAAGATGTCAATGATGCGCTAACGGGCCATAGCGGCGGAAATCCTGTCGCGCGCGGTTATGGCTCGGACGATATGGTCCGCCGGTTCGGTTTCT
>CAXUBD010000070.1:0-5482 GCA_964249225.1 uncultured Verrucomicrobiota bacterium
CTTCCAAGTCGTAGTAACATGGTGCTGATAATCCAGCTAATGCGGCAATTTCTTCCGGCGACTTTCCCGCTGCTTCACGAGCGTATTTCAGTTTGAGACAACGGGCTCCACGAACAACGCTTGTCTCAATTAAAATTTTATCGTGTTGAAATTTTTCTTTCATTTTTCTGTGGCATCAAAGAATTTTTCAAATGTCAAAAAATGGTAATTCTGGCAACTCCGGCAATTCTGGGTCTATCGGTGCTGGCTCTACTACCGGGGGTGTAGGTGTTGGCTCTGGTGCTGGCTCTGGCCAAGGGTTCTTTGGAGATTGATTTCCGTAGGGCGGTTGTTTTTGACCGGGCCAAGGTTTTACACATTTTTCGGGATAGCGGTTTCCGTTGCTATCATCATAGTGTGGCCAATGTCCACTATCTTCTGGATGCGGATAATACCTTATTCCAGTATTCGGGTCTTCAACATAAGGACCACGGTTATCAATTCCTGAAGGCCAGCTTGGGTTATAGCCCGGCGGCACTTGGCCGGGGCCGGGCAAAAGCGGATTTACGTTGGGTGGGGGCAAACTAGGGCCAGTGGGAGTTGATGGGCCAACAGGGCCATCGGGGCCGGAAACTGGATTGCCATATCCCGGTTCTAATCCTAACGGATCAATTTTACCAACTGGATCGTTGGCGACATAAGCATAAAGATTCAATCCACCGTGTTCTCCAATAGGGTCTTGATTTAGGAAACGATCCGAGTCCAAGGCATACCAACGCAAACCAAAATCATATAGCCCGCGATATTTTGGCTTGCTCGAAAATTGCATCACGTTTGCATTGGCAAGGCTCCCCCACTGGCCAGTAAGTTTTCCAAAAGGATTATACAAGTATCTTGCCACGATATTTTCATTGCCGTCTATCAAGGCGGTGATATTTCCGTTAGCCTCGGCATGATAGAAAACGGAACCATTTCCATCCGTCCTTGCGAGCAAACTGCCAATTCCACCGACACCCTGCAAGCAACCGCTCAAATCCGTCCCGCGAGTATAAGTTACCAAAGGATTATTATTAGTGTCACGCTCCTGAATAATCAAATAGCCATCGTAAATATAGCGCGTCTCATTTGTTTTCACCCACACGCTGCCGCTCCAACTGTAATCCCTCGCAATCCTCCGCCGATTCAATCCGTCATACACGAAGTCCGATCTCCATTGCCCGGCAACGGCAACATTCGTCAACTGGTTCTCTGCGTCGTAGCCGAATGTCTTTAATCCATCGTTCGTGAGATTTCCATTGGCGTCATAAGTCAAGGAAACAGGAGTTGGCAAATAAGCGATAGTCGTGTTGGTCGCAGCGATGCCATAAACATTTTGCGCGATGTTGGTGAACGAATTATTTCCATTTGCCAAAGTAAAGTTGGTTCTGGCGAATGTGAAGTCGCCGTAAGTTTGCGCCGCCAAACCGTTCACCGTCACATTCGTCGCGGGGGCAGGTGTCGCGCCGCTCACGGTCAGTGTGCCAGTGCGCGTGATGTTCGTCATTTCGTTCGCTGCATCTACCGCGAGTGTCTGCACCAACGCACCGTTCGTCAGGCGCAACAAATTATTGCCCGCGTCATACGCCCAGCCCAATTGCTCATTTAAGCGGGGCGCGCCGTTCGTTTCTTTAGCCGTCCACGAAGTCAACTGGCCGATAGCGTCATATCCCGCTGAAACTGTCGAGGCAGTTAGCCCGACATTGCGCGTCACGTTGGTTCGCTCACCGAGTAAATCATACCCATAACTGTAACTGTCCAGTGCGTTTCCCCAATGGTTGTTCAACGCTGTTTGCGTCAACCGTGCCATACTATCATAGCTGTTGGTGATAGAAGCACCGTTTGGCAAAAGTAGTTGAGAGACCAGAATTGAGGATTGAGAGGCGGGGTATTGATAGCCGAAACTTCCAGCAGGTGCAACCAGTGTTTGCAAACGCCGCGCAGCGTCATAAACGTAGTTAAAGGATTGAGAGTTGAGGGACATGGCCGTTCGCAAACCCTGCGAGTAGGTGTAACCCACTGTGTCACTCGTCCACAAACCGCCCTCGCTCAATAAATGGCTGACGGCATCGTAAGTAAAATGCGTCGTGCCCACGGCGTCCACCATGTTCGTCAGATGATTTAGAGCGTCATAAGCATAAGTGTTGGTGAATTGCGGATAGCGGATTTGCGTCACGTTGTCAGCGGCGTCATAGGTATAAAATGTATTGCCTTTTTCTGGCGTCCAGCGGTTCGTCAACCGATTGTCCGCATCATACGCGTAGTTGAACGCGACGCGGTTGAGCGCGTCCACTTTATTCGTGACGCGGCCAAATAAATCATAGTGCCAAGCAGTGACTTGGTTCCTGCCGTCGGTCAAAGTGATCAGATCACCGGCACTATTGTAACCAAGCCTATTCGTTGTCACGCCAATGTCCACCTCGTTGGTCTTACGATTCATGGAGTCATAGCCGAAGAGCGTCACACTGCCGATTTCGTTGGTGTAGCTGGTTGGGAATGGCACATTGAATGTATAACCAAAATTTTCAGTGCCGCCATTAGGATAACTGCGCGTGAGTGGGCGATTCAGACTATCGTGAGTCGCGTTCACGGTGATACCGTTGGCATTTACACTGTTAGTAACTTGGTCGTCAATGTCGTAAGCGTATGCGGCAATTTGTCCGACAGCGTTGCTGATGGTGGTGAGTAATCCTTGATTATTGTAAGTGCAATTAAAAAATGCACCGAAACCGTCCTGCTGCTGCACTAATTGCCGGAGTAAGCTATATTGATTCGTTATGCTATAACCATCGGGATAAGAAATGCCGACTAGATTTCCTTGATTGTCGTGCGTGTATTGCGTGACGTTGCCGAGCGGGTCGGTGACAGATTCCAATGCGCCACAGTCGCAATAGGAGTAACTCGTCACATTGCCGAGCGTATTAGTTTCAACAACTTTTTGGCGGATGGCATTATACCCATAGCCGGTGGCGAAGCCCATGCGGTCAACAAATTTTGCGAGATCAAGCTTGTTGTAGGTGTAGGATTCGGAAGTGCCGTCGGGATAGGAAACTTTCGTCGGGCGTTGCAGGGCGTCCCAAGTGTTTGTCACCGTCAACCCGCGTTCGTCGGTGTGAGTATAAACCAAGCCGTTTGTGTAGGTGTAGCTGTTGGTGGAAAAACCAACGGTGATTTCCTGCGCCAGAAAACCATTCGCACCGTAAATGTTCGTTGTGACAAGCCCGCTTGGTAACGTGGTGCTGGTGAGTTGTTCGTTGGTGTTGTAAGTGTAGCGGGTCACTTCGCCCAAAGCATTGGTTTGGAACAAAAGCTGGTGATTACCGTCATAACCGACAGCGGCAGTGGTTACGCCGTCCTCTCCGATTGTTTGAAGCAGATCAACACCGTCGGCTGAATAAACATAGGTGTTCGTGCGTGTGAGAACACTGCCGCCGGACGAGTATGTTTCGATGATGTTGGTAAAATTGCCCCATTGGTCAGGCACAAATTGCCGATACCACTGCGAGCCATCGGGTAGGACTTTAATCGTCAGCATTGGCAAAGCCGAGCTTCCCTGATAATACGGCACTGACTGATTCGGGTAAGTGAACCAAGTCATTTCGCCGGGATTGACTCCGTCCGGGCTTGGGTCTTGCTCCATCGTCAGCGCGTCCGATTGTCCGCCGTCGCTGGCGTGTGCCCATTTTTGCCAGCGGGCTTTCATGTAGTCCTGCGAGGTCAACTGCGTCAAATCCCAATTCGTCGCGCCAGTGGCAAGAAATCCTGCCGACAAGTTGGCGAACTGCTGGCGTCCCCAATAAAAACTGTTCCGATACACCATGAGCCAGCCATCATCCAAGCCCGAACCATCGGGTGTGCTGGACGGAACGCCGTTTGGATTCGCAATGTCGCCGATGAACGAAGTGTAACCGCGATGCACGAACATCTGGTGACTGCCATTGGGTTCGGTAACAATCGCCGAGCGGTTGACAACATCATAATCTTCCAGGCTGTCGTCGGTGAATGTGAAGGTGGTCGTGCCGTAAGGCGTGGTCAACTGGTTCAGCCAGTTGTTCGTCGGATTATAGACATAATCAAGATACCATTCGTAGCCGTCCCAAAAATTAGCCCAAATGTAACTGCCCGGAAAACTCCCATAGCCGAACGAACTAGAAAGTCCGGCCACGTCCGTCACGTTGGTCAAGTTGCCGCTGGCATCATAAGCGAAATGAACCGTGTGGCCGAAGGGGTCTTGCACCTGCGAAATGAGGTAATTGTAGCTGGCATTGTTCGTATAAGAAAGTGTGTTGGTTTTGCCGTCGGGATCAATCACATAATTCAACTGCACCACGCCGGTGGCGGGATTGAACGGCGCATAGACAAAGGTGGTGGCGTGTCCGCTCGCGTCAACCTTCTTGCTCAAGTAAGCCTCACTGACAGTGCCGCTCGTGTTCGTCGCGCAAAATCCATAAACGTCCTCCGCGCCGGAAGGATAAAACACATAGAAGCCCGACAAGTTGCCGTTGGTGTCAGTCAGGGACTGCATCCGCAGGTTTTGATAATAGCTCGGCGTTGCGCCGGTCAGGTCGTCAAACTCGATTTCCCCGCCGCTCGCGCCGTAAAGTATCACGGGGTCGTAGGTGGTTCCGTCGGTGTCTATGTAAGCCTGCCATGAACATTCCCAATTCGGCCCCATCGTGAAGACATTCGTGGACGGAACGCGGTCGTCCCGCTGCCAGTAATCAATCTGGAACGAAACTCGCCCGACGCTGGACTGATACGCCAGCGGTTCGTCATGCAGCCGCAAATCAATGTTCGGCTCGTTGACCTTCCAATCGGGCATACCCCCGGTGGAACTTGCCGCGCCAGCGGTTGGGCCGTTCACGGAACAGGTCGAACAGCCGCCGCCGCCAAATCCGCCAAATCCGCCGCGTCCACCGCCGCCGCCCGCTGCGCCTCCTGCACCACCAGCCGAGCCGCCAGAACCGCCTGATCCCGGTGGACACGGACAGGTCGTGCAAGGCGGCGGGGGCGGCGGGTAATTCCAAGGGAAACCCGCATACGCGGTCGCGCCGCACAAGCCGATGATAAAAATGCCGGTAAGAATTTTCATGTTTTTCATGGCGTGATTTTCAGGGGATGCTCGTTGTTCCGTTCGGGGTGCTTACCCAAATTGAAAAGCCTTCCGAGACGATGGGTTTTGTTCCGTAGAAATACTCCTGATAATTCAACAGGCCGTCATGGTCGGGGTCTTGAGTCGCCGAACTGATGCTCAAACCGTTCATTGCATACCACGCATAGGGAACACCGTAGCCGTCGGTCTGCGCGCCATCGGGGTCAATGTGCAAAATCAGATTTTCGTAAGCGTCCGTCAATCCATAGCCGGAAGTGTCCTGCGGCGTCCCCAAAATCAGAAACGCATTTCGGCTGTTGATGTTGACGGTGTAAGTGCTGCAATGGTAGCCCTGTCCCAACCACGCGCAAAAAG
>CAXUBD010000070.1:5492-11180 GCA_964249225.1 uncultured Verrucomicrobiota bacterium
GTGTTGGAGAGCGGGGATTTCAGATAGCCAACGGCGAAAACGTCATAGGCGTAACCATCCGCACCGCCCTGAATCGTGAACGTGACATTCATCGTCCCATAGCTCGCCGGTGTCGCCGAGACGTTGCTGATCCAAACATTCAGGGCGTTCGTGCCATACGAGCAAGTCGAGGCGTATCCGTCCCATTGCAGATTGCCAGCCCCGCTAATCGCGTCAAAATAGTTGTTCGTAAAGGTCGGGCTGGAACTGCCCGATAAAATGGTTTCCATCGCTGAATTATACGGATTCATCATGTAAAGCGGGTATTGCGCGCTGAAAATTCCCTGAATAGTTCCAGCATCCAAGGGGACATTGTAGGTTGCCACATTGTTGAACAGGCCATGCGCCTGATATGTCCCGGTGAAGTCGCTCCCCACAAAAAATCCATTGGTGAGCGCGTTCTGTCCGGGATAAACCGTCACCGGCGGGCCATTGGTCGCCAATACGCCGTCCAGATACAAAGCGGTGTTCGTGGTCGAGTAGGTCAGCGCGATGAAATGGAAATAATTCGTCGTCCAAGCGATGGGGACGGAAAGATAATTGGTGAACGTGCCGGACGAATCGTTTGTCTGCGCCGAGAAGTAAAGATTGGCTCCCGCCGGATCAACGTAAATGCTCCACCAGCCGTAGCTTGAATTGGTGGTGTATGCGCCGGTTTCAAACAAGCGGCCATACTCGCCCGGCCCTGTGCCGCCCGCGTTGGTGCTTGACCAACTGGCGGGAGCGAACCAAAAGAGGACGCTGCCCTGATTGACGGTCAGGTTGGTCATGCCGTTGGTTTCGACGACATTGAATTTGAGCCACGCCGGAAGATTGGTGTCCACCACGAGCGATGAGCCGAGGCCGAGATAGGAAAAGGCGAGATTGGTGAAACTGGCGGGGGCGTTGCTGTAATCGCTCGTCCAGTTGGTGTTGTCTTGGAACGACCATGAGTTAAGCGGCGTGTAGGTCGGGCCGGAGCCGCCGCCACCGCCGCCGGGCAAGGTTTGGGCGAGGCCACTTATGGCGCACAACCAGCCAATCGTAAAAACTAACGCCGCCATTTTTTCCTGCATTTTCATTTTGTCGCCTTTCGTTTGACTGACGATTTTACTGCCGCTGGACTGCTCAAAAACCTCTTGGCCGCGATGCTCCTAAAATCATCCGGCCTCTGGCAAGCGAAATCGGAGTTCGTAGAGTTCGGAATTCCGAACCTTTGTAAATGGCTGTTGCCCTAGTGTTCTGTTTCGGAAAACGGAACATGACGAAAAATCCGCGAAATCTTGTCGGGCTGCAAATCCGGCGGTTGCGCGACCAGCAAGGACTGACACAACCGATGCTGGCCGCGCGTTGTCGCCGGTGGGGGTGGGATTTGAGCCGACAGACACTTGCCAAGATCGAAACGCAGCTTCGCTGGGTTTCGGATTTTGAACTGCTTTGCCTCGCCAAAGCCTTGCGCGTCGAGCCGCAGGAACTATGGCCGGCCAAAGATAAAATTCCTCGATTGCTCGAAGATTTCTTCAAGCGGCTTTCGCACGAAACGGAATAACCCTTTTCAGTTTTGCATTGAGGCTGTCTCATTTAATTGCCCGTTTCTGATTTGGTTGGCGATGCGAAAAACGAAATCGCTCGGTTCAAAAGGTTTCTCAATGTAATCCGCCGCGCCAAGTTCAAGAGCGCGTTGCCGGTTTTCTTCCTGGGGCTGGCCGGTGACAAAAATAATGGGCGTGTTTCTGGAAAGATGCCGCCGTTTGAGTTCGCGGCAGATTTCAAATCCTTTGATGTCGGGCAAATCCACGTCCAGCAAATCTGGTCGCGCTCGCCAGTTCAATCCCTTTTTTGCCGTTGTTCGCGGTTGTCACGTTGTAGCCCACACGCGACAAAAGAAATACCATCATCAACGCCACTGGCATTTCATCCTCAATGACTAGAATTTTCACGTTGCCCGTCATACGGCTGCGGGACGAATTATCAGTTTAATGATATGCGTTGTCAATCCCGTTGTTGGTTACAACAAACGGCGTGTCAAAAGACCATCATCGAGACGAAATTTGCGCTGAAGTCGTGCAACTTCTTATCAAAGAGCGGAAGCGGCAAAAAATTTCCGGCAATGTTGTCGCGGAAAAATCAGGATTGAGCCAGTCGCTAATCAGCAGTTTGGAAACGAATCCGTGGAATCCGACTCTGGACACGTTGCTGCGGATTGGTGACGTTTTGAAAGTGGATGTTGGCGAGATAATCAGTCAGGCTCGCAAAAAGATTTTGCACGGCAAATAACCAAAATAATTTATTTGTGCTTCGCTTCGGTCTGGCGGTGGCGGCGGGAAGCGTAGGCGCGCGAAACGGTTTGAGTGGAGCGGTCACGCTGGAGCGACGCTGCCAATGGCGGACGGAAGCGGGCGCGACTGCGCCCTTTCACTTTCCGCCACGACGAGCGCGCGTGAAGCGCAGCGGAACGCGCGTTGGTCGCGGCAGGCGACGTATAATTTGCGAAAAAAAACTATGCAAATAAAAAATGATGTGTCGGAATCGGATGCTCTGACAATTAGTAAGGGCGCATCGGCCTTGGGCATCCACGAGTTCAGTCTGCTTTCGCGTATTCAAGCGGGTGACATTGTTGCTGCAAGGCTTGGGTCGGGCGAAATGGCCGTTCCCGCCAGCGAAATGGAACGGCTTTCCAAGTTGTCCATTTATTCATTGCCCATTCCACCAGACCAACCAGCGTCGGTTTTGCCTGACACCCGTTTGGGCATCAAGCGGGAATCTGGCGGATTGATGCGGGCTGGTGAACGTCAGGAATACACTGTGCCGGGCGGTGATTTCCGGCATTTCACCGAATCTGAAATGAAAGGTTATCGCGCTGCTTTCAGCGCCATCGCCCCCGAATTTGAATCGTTGGGTGTATTAAGAAAACAGTTGGAAAAGCCGGAGACGGTCGTGCCGTCGTCCGAAAAGGAAATCTGCACGTCACAACTTGGCGTGTGGCAAGTGCGTTCAACGCTATTGAATCTCGGCCAAAGCGACATTTTGCTTTGCCAGAAGCAAAACGACTTCGCGGTGATTGAAAAATTCCGCGACAACACGCCTTACGCCAAGGCCAACGGCAACGCGGAGATTTTGATTGAACGGAATGATCCGAGCGAAGCGGCGGCGGCGTTTAATGAAAACGCGAAACACACGCTGGAATTCATGGCGAGCAATCAGGTCGCCACGGCGCAACGGGTGATTTGGGGGCGATTCCAAGAGCATCGTCCGGCGCGGCTGGTCGAGGCGATTTCGGAGCGATGCCGGCTGGCCGTCTCGGATGAGGAAGCGGTTTCGCAGAAGCAAGCGGTGGAACCGCCCTCAATCTCAAACAAGCGCGGCCACAATCGCGGCATGAGCATTTAAGGAGAGGTATGAATCAGGACACGGAACGGTTTTTGAATTTGAGAAATCTGCCCGACCGGCTGACGGCGACGGAGACAGCGGCCAAGCTCGGCATTTCCCCACACGAAGTTCCCATTCTGGTTGCCAAAGGCTTGCTCAAGCCGTTGGGACATCCCGCGCCGAACGCGCCGAAATTCTTTTTGACGGCGACGCTCAAAGATTTGGAGCGCGACGAAAAATGGCATGGCAAGGCCGCTGACGCGGTTCAAGAATACTGGCGTCACAAAAACGCCCGCAAGCTGGACGCAACGGACAAGCGGCAAACCGTCATCACTGACACGACTGCCGGAAGAAATCGAACAATTTGAAGCACGTTGGAAAAAGGTTTTGAAATCATCCGATGATTCTCAAAATCCGGCGCTTTGACTACGCTCCCTGATTCGTTTTCTGGCTGCATCTTTCATGATGTCGCGGCCAGTTGTTTGCCAGCTTCGGACTGCGAAATGTTTCTGATTTCATAATTTTCCAGCGATGGGCAAATGGCCACTCCCTCGCGGGCATAGTGACGGTGAACGGCAAGGCTGGCGTGTCCCAAGGCACTTTGGGCGAACCGCTCTGGCATTCCAAACTGCTTGGCGCGGGATGCCCAAGCGTAGCGGTAGCTGTGCAGACTGACGCCCTCAATTTTCAGAATCCGGCAGCGCCGCCGAAACTCGGCAGCGCGGTCTTTGTCTTTCAGCATGGAAATTTTCGGAAACAATGCACCCTCGGTCGGCAAGTTTTTCAAAATGGATTCCAGCCGTGCGCCGATTTCGAGCATACAGAGTTCGCCGGTTTTCTGGCGGTGATAAGACAGCAGCCGGTTTTTCCAGTCAATGTTTGCCACGGTCAACTTTGAGCCGTCCGTTTGCGCCGAGCCGATTTCCCACAAAAGTTCGTAATACAATCTGCGCTCGGCATTGTTCTCGTTTTGGATGATCCGCTGGTGTTCTTCAAACGTGATGGCGCGCTTGGGCTTCGTTTCGATTTTCGGCCAGAGCTTTTGCGGGATGACCGGCGCAAGTATCCAGCCCATGCCCAAAGCTAGGTTGTGTAAGCAGCGCAATATGTGCTGGGTGAACACGCCGCCGGATTTGATGACTGCAAAAAAATCTTCCGCCGTCGTCTCGACCAACCGCTTGTTGCGGATGAAATTGAACGCTGGCCGCTTGATGGCTCGCTCGACGCGACGCCGCGAACTTTCGTTTTTGTTGGCGCAGAATTCCTGAATCACGACCGCCCATGTCCGTTCCACCAGTTTGGGGTCAGCACCCACCAGATAAGCTTTGGCGATGGAGACATTGATGGCCGGTTGCGTAGCCGCGTCGTTCTTGGCGCGGATGATTCGCTTGGCTTCCTCGCGGTCGCCGGTGTGAAGGCTCTCCCGCTTGCCCGTCACCGAGTCAAAGCTGAAAAAGATTTCCTTCCGTTTGCAGAGCCAGTATTTCGCTTTCATAGACACCTTTCAGCATAGGTGTCTCCGAATTTTTCGGTTAGCGAGCAGCGGGCGGATAGTAACGGAGTCCGTTCGGAGTTGTGGCGGAGTAATCCCGCCGACACTCAATTACTACACACTTCACTACACGTTTTCGCCTTTTTGTCAGCCTTCCCCTGCAAGCTGTCGTTGTCCTCCAACGACTTTTGAAGTTGGCTCCAGAGGAAGGACTCGATGGTCAAATCTGCGCTCTAGCACCTTAAAAATGGCAAATTCCTCCTTTAAAATCAAGCAAATATCTTAAAAAGCACTCACTACATAGATACTAGGTATCTGCTAATTTTACTGCACACTTTACTGCACACTCTTCAAGCTAACAAATATCCTATCAAGTTCAACACACATTAGCTGTAAACCTGAAGATTTAATCCCGGCAATCTGCTTGCGAAGATTGGCTGTAATTATTTCTTTTCCGCCAGTAGGCGACGATTGTATCGGAAGCTTTTGCCATCCATTTGCCGTCACGACGCAATTCTTCCAGCTCTGCCGTAGCAAAATACTTTTGTCCATTTCGCGGCGGTCGGCCAAGTGGCTTCAATAAACCGTCCGCCATCAGCATTGAAATTTCGTTTTGTGAAAATCCTAAAAACCAAGCCGTTTCCTCCACCGTCAAACGTGCCGGCAAAATTCTTAAGGTGAGAAATTCGAGTCGTTCTCGGTTCATGGTTTGCCTTCCGTTTCTGATTCAAGAAGTCCATGCACAATCGCAAAGAGCGGGCCTTTCCGTGGATCGCCGAGGCTGTCGTCCATAATGAATTTGTCGTAGT